>JALSSM010000080.1 GCA_026984275.1 Gammaproteobacteria bacterium | reverse complement strand
TATGACAATAACAATGGAAAGGTTGAAATACTTCCGGTAAAACTGGATTCGCGCTTACGGCTGGCAAAATGTGATCAATCGCTGGATGCTGAGTATTCTTCAAGCTCTTCTCGTGGTGGGCGTTTAATTGTCAATGTGCAGTGTCATGGCACGAAACCCTGGACCTTATATGTCCCAGTACAAGTTAAGATTATGCAGAATGTTGTGGTTTTAGCACATTCACTGCCCCGGAATACACCGCTGAGCCAGTCTGATCTGCGTCTGGAACAACGTGATATCAACAGAATGAGTTCAGGCTATTTTAGTGATCCACAAGAAGTCATTGGTAAAACATTAAAACGATCAGTCGGCGGAGGGCTGGCATTAAGCCCTGTCTATGTAGAATCACAAAAACTGGTTAAACGTGGACAACAGGTGGTCTTGCTGGCACAGACCAGTAGTATCACTGTAAAAATGTCCGGCAAAGCTATGGCTGACGGCGCAGCTGGCGAAAAAATTAAAGTAAAAAACCTGAGTTCAGATCGTGTGATTGAAGGAGTCATCACCAAAAATGGTTCAGTAAGAACAAATGTAAATTAATTCTAAAGGATTTAAAATCCCTGCCGATAGGGTTATATAGAGTAAACCCGCAGGAGAATAATTATGGTATCAGAAATACAAGGTTCAAATTCAGGCATCGTACAAAGTGCGAATAACAATAGCAGTCAGGTCAGCCAGAAAAAGGTTGATGACACTAAAAAGGCTGAGGCATCAACTTCTGTCGCCTCTTCCAGTGTCAATCTGACACAAACGGCCAGTAGCTTGCAGGCACTTGAGAAATCGATTGCTGCAGCGCCAGAAGTGGATCAACAAAAAGTGGATGCCGTTCGTAAAGCGATCAATGAAGGAACTTACAAAGTTGATTCTGAACGGACTGCAACTAAATTGATCGACTTTGATACGGCCTTACCTAAACAAAGTTAGAGGTAGAGTAATAAACCATGAACAACCAATCGCCGAAGTTAAATGAAATTTCACAAGTGCTGATAGAACTCGGTGCACTGTTGGCCAGTCTGGACATTGAGCTGGATCGTGAAAATCGGGCAATACGCCATCGTGATACCGATCAATTAACATCAGCGACCAATGCAAAAATTGAACTCTTGCAATCTATAGAGATCTCAAGCAATTCTCTGGCTAATTTGATGGTTAAACATGGTTATCACGATGAACAGGTCGGTTTGAAAAAGGGTGCGTTGGCATTCGAATTAGGCGATATCTGGACAGCCTTTTGTGATCGTCTGGAAGCCTGCAATGACAAGAATACAGTCAATGGCCGGGCCATCGAACTGAGCAGAACCAGCACGGATCGGATCATCAGTATGCTGCGAGGCAATGATCAGCCCATCTATGGCCGCGCCGGGAAAATGCAGGATGACTACGATATTGTCACTTTGGCTGAAGCATAATTTCCGATCCTGACAATGCTCGATAAGTTACTTAATCGACTGAATTCATTTCGTACCAAAGTTGAGCCAAAGGCTGAACCTGTCGAAGATGAAGAGACAGTAAAACGCCCTCCTTCGCCCGCAACAGCGAATCTGATGCGACGGATAAAAAACTCCCGTGCGATGTTGACAGTTAAGGTCTCTGGTTCAGAAGATGCCTATCTCAGTGCTCTGCTGGAAGTCAATGAAGATGAAGGCTATATCGTCATCGACGAACTCAACTCACCTGCGGGAAATCGTGCATTACGTCTGGTGAAACAACTTGAGATCAGCACCCGTCTGGAAGACCGGGAAATTAAATTTGAATGTGATTTAACCGCTGTTGGTGAACACAACGGTATCGCCTATTACAAAGTGCCCTTCCCGGAAAACCTCGATCATCAATTGAGAAGAAAACATTTACGAATAGCTGCACCACGTGGAAAATATCTGCCCGTGCATTTACACACTGAATTACAGGATCTGGTCACCGGTGAGCTTGTCGATCTTTCTTCGGGTGGTTTTGGTGCGTTTTTAAGCAGAGAAACGGCCGACAAGGTTCATCATGGTGATCTGATCCCGAAATGCAGACTCTATCTCGGCGATCAGCCACCTGTCGAAGCCGAACTTGAGATCCGTTATTGTGAAGATAAACGCTACCATGCACGACCGCGACTGGGAGGCAAATTTATCAATATGGATCAACATTCAGAACGTCGACTACAAAGATATATTACCCAGATAGACAGGATGAACAGCAGGAGCCTGGCCAGAAACTAGCAGGCTGTCAGACTACGCCACCATTCACTTTCAGGGTTTGTCCTGTCACAAAAGCAGCTTCATCCGAAGCCAAATAAAGTACCGCATTCGCAACATCTTCAGGCAAACCAAAACGGCACAATGGCGTGCTCTCGATCACCATATTGTAATAATCTTCCCGCATCACTTCATCAGCAAAGGATGTCTGGATCCAGCCCGGCGCGACATCATTCACTCGAACTTCTGGTGCATAAGAACGCGCCAGACATTTTGTGTAACCAATAATCCCACCCTTGATGGCAGCAAACATTTCCGGATTGCGGCCTTCCATACCATGTAGTGCCAGATCCCATGAAATATTGATGATCGAACCGGATCCGGCTTTCTTCATCAGATCAGCGATCTGCCAGCAACACATCATCGTACCTTTCAGATCAACAGAAATCAGGCGCTCAAGTTTTTCGAGATCACTCAGCTCCGAGCCTTCTCCAGTTAAAATATCCGCACCGGCAATATTGGCCCAGATATCAATCTTCCCAAGCGTTTCCATTGACTTTTTCACAAGCCGATTAATATCTTCTGCTTCAGAAACATTTCCCTGAACACTCTCTGCCTGACCACCAGCTGACCTGATCGCCTCGACAACTTCCCCGGCTTTGTCCGCAGAGCGATTATAATTCACTACAACATGCGCACCGTGACGTGCCAGAGTCAAAGCAACTTCACGGCCAATCCCGGTACTTGCGCCAGTCACAACGGCTTTTTTATTGTTTAATCTTGGCTTCATTACTTTTCAGTACACGACTCACATTCCAGAATTCCGAGACTATCCAGATCTGTTGGATCAACGACACCCCTGACAGGCGCTTCGCCGACAACTTTACCCTCTTCAACCAATAACATCATCTGTTGTAACTGGCCTGTTGATCGAAAAGTCATTTTCAATCCTTTTGCTCCATCCATAACCAGATCGTTTTTCAGAAAAGCCATCAACTTTGCACCATCAGCTGAACGGGTACGAGCGACAGCATCAGCAATGATTTTCATTGCCATCCAACCAGCATAGGCTTCATCATCCATTGCTTTGCCGTCATGAGTATCTTTAAAACGCTTATTCACCTGACTTGCGGCATATTTTTTAAAATCACTGTGCCATCCAGCTGCCATTGCTTTTGAGTCCGGATTTTTTTTCATCCATTGTGCAACAGCATCATCTCGCATTTTCTGGCTGGGGATCACATGAAAAAGATTAGCCACACAATTTTCACGCAATGAATTGCTACCATCGGTCAGGTTAAAAACAGGTATGTCAGGGTTCTGCTTTGCCAGGACTCGCAAGCTTTCTTCGTTGACAGACGCCATAATCGCCGAAACCTCAGGAACTTTTCCCAACTGTTCTGGAGCATATGTCTTCAACTCATACTTCTGCCCCAGAAACTCACCCTGTAAATTCGCTTCATCCAATCCCTGTCTGACTCCTAATGCCGCCATGTCAGCCTCAGAACCAAAATAAGCCAGTGAAACCTCAATTTTTTCAGCCGCCAAAGCATTATTAATCAATATCATAAAAAAGATTAACGAAACTACCATTTGGATTATTCTGTTCATCACCAGTTACCTCTCATAAAAATCATCGTCATTAGTGTACATTTTTGCAGCCATAATTGCCCATCTCGTTCAAATAAAACAGGGAATTCAGGATAAAAATGATATGATTTTTTCCTGCCGCAAGCAGAAAAATGATAGTGACAACAGAACACCGGTCAGGTATATTTCCCGTTTCCGATAAAAAAGCGCCCTTAGCTCAGCTGGATAGAGTACCTGGCTTCGAACCAGGTGGTCGGAGGTTCGAATCCTTCAGGGCGCGCCATTTTTCTCTTTCTTCATCAACAAGTTAACCCCGCAAATAAGAAACCTGATTTATTTCAAAATAACCAGTGCCGGAGTTTTGCCAGAAAAAAATAAAGCTGACGGTACTTTTATTGAATACGATATATGAAAAACGACACGTTTAGAGGCATTGTCCTGAGATTCTTCCTCTTCAGCAACGGCTCCTGCGTTGCTCTAATACAATACATCCATGTATCCATATCGTCGTCAGAATGACAACCTGGCCTCTGAAAAAACCTGTTATCCTGAACGACAGTGAAGGATCTCTGACCGAAACCATCTAATAGCCAGAAAACCACTGAACTACAAGACCTAATAAAAGGCACACAAGGACTATCAGGAGAGTCCGGCTTATCACTCCCGATACAATAAA
>JALSSM010000079.1 GCA_026984275.1 Gammaproteobacteria bacterium | reverse complement strand
TATCGACATGTGGGTAAGGGTAGATATAGTGCATTCGTACCCAGACACCAAGTTGTCCCAGTTCTTCTGATAGTTGTTGGATATGAGTTTTAATCTGACGATTCTTCCAGTTGTCTACTTTATAATTTATATCTACACCATAGGCGCTGGTATCCTGTGAGATGACCAGCAATTCTCTGACACCAGCATTCACAAGTTTTTCAGCCTCTCGCAGGACATCACCAATCGGTCGACTAACAAGATCGCCTCGCATGGATGGGATGATGCAGAACGAACATCGATGATTACAGCCTTCGGAAATTTTCAGATAAGCGTAATGTCTTGGTGTGAGTTTAATTCCTTGTGGTGGAATCAGGCTGATATGCGGATCATGTGGTGGCGGTACATGTTTATGGACGGCACCAATGACTTCTTCATAAGCGTGTGCACCAGTGACAGCCAGGACATCGGGATAAGCGTCGAGTATTTTATTTGAATCTTTGCCGAGACAGCCAGTGACGATCACCTGTCCATTTTCATTCATGGCTTCGCCAATGGCATCCAGTGATTCTTCAACGGCTGCGTCAATAAATCCGCAGGTATTAACCACGACAAGATCAGCATTGTCATAATCTGCCGAAAGGCCATATCCTTCAGCGCGAAGTTTGCTCAGGATGCGTTCGGAGTCGACCAGTGCTTTGGGACAACCAAGACTGATAAAGCCTATTTGTGGTGTGTTTGAAGTCATCTTATTTTCCACATGGAACTTCTTCAGAACCACAGAGATAAGCACGGGTCATTTGCCGGATCCACGGCATCAATTCTTCACGTACGACGAAGGCCGTCTCTGGATGGTCAAATGGGTATGTGGTCCAGCGTTTTTCGATTACGTATAAATTTTCTTTCCCCTGAGTGACACGATGCATGGAAATAACGCCATTGCCAGTGCTTTTTTCCTGTCCACAGTATAAGACCTGGCCTGTTGCAGGAGCCGAATCAATGCCTTTTACCGGAATTTCTATGAAACTGAAAAATTCACATTCCGCTTTTCGATCGGCACGTAGTTTTTCCATCCAGGTTTGTGCTTCGCTGTCGGTTTTTCCGATCAGCGTCCGGATGATAACCCGTTCTTCGATTTCATCAGATAGAGATTTTATGGGTTCATAGACAACATTCAGGAATTTTTCATTGCTTTCTTCAGACAGAATTTTCCATTTTGGTAAGCTAAAAATGATCTTTTCTTGTGCTAATAATCCACTGCTACAGGAGAAAAGCAGAAGTGTTAACGTAATTTGGTTTAATAATGTTTTGTGCATATTTATGATGTTTCTCGACTGTTTTCCAATTCTTCCCAACGTTTATAGGCCTGATTCAGGTCTTTTTCAACTTCAGCCAGTTTATTTGTTTTTTCATCAACCAGAGATGGATCATGCTGGTAGAAATCAGGTTCACTCATTTCCGCATGCAAGCCTGTTATTTCCTGTTCCAGTTCTTCGATCTTTTTGGGCAGCTGATCCAGCTCTCTTTGATCTTTATAACTCAGTTTGTTGACGGTTGTTTTTTCTTCTTTCTGAACTTTCTTCTGATCAGTTTTCCTTGTTTCTTCAGTCTTTGAGCGTTGGCGTAACCAGTCCTCGTAACCGCCGACATATTCATTGACTGACCCATTTTCAAAGACCAGTGTACTGCTGACGACACTATCAATGAAAGCGCGATCATGACTGATCAAAAGCAACGTACCCTGATAATTCATGACTAATTCTTCGAGTAATTCCAGCGTTTCAATATCAAGATCATTCGTCGGTTCGTCCATGACCAGCATGTTCGAAGGTGTGGCAAATAACTTTGCCAGCAATAAACGGTTACGTTCACCACCGGAAAGTTTTGTGATCGGGGCACGGGCGCGATCAGGTGCAAACAGGAAATCCTGCAAATAGCTGATCACATGTTTTTGTTTACCATTGATCGTTACGTGATCAGAACCACCAGCGACATTTTCCTGTGTGGTGAGATTCATTTTTAATTGTGTGCGAAGTTGATCAAAGAATGCGATCTCGAGATTTGTACCGATATGAACCGATCCAGATTGTGGTTGTAGTCGTCCAAGCAACAGATTGATCAAGGTTGATTTTCCAACACCATTAGGACCTATAATTCCAATTTTGTCACCACGCATAACAGTAAGGTTGAAATCTTTGATGATCGGGGCAAGATTGTCAGAGTAAGCGTAGGAAATATTTTCTGCTTCGATCACGATTTTGCCAGATTTTTCAGCATCCTGGATCTGCATTTTTGCCGTTCCGGATCTTTGTCGGCGTTGTGATCGTTCTTCGCGTAGTTTTTTCAGCGCACGTACACGACCTTCATTGCGGGTTCGTCTGGCTTTGATTCCCTGCCTTATCCACACTTCTTCCTGCGCAAGTTTTTTATCGAATAGCGCGTTCTGTGTTTCTTCCTCTTCCAACGCAGCCTGTTTTCGCTTCAGGTAGGTGTCGTAATCGCCTGGCCAGTTATTCAGTTGTCCGCGATCGATCTCCACAATGCGTGTCGCCAGCCGTTTCAGAAAGGCACGATCATGGGTAATAAAGATCAGTGTGATATTTGCAGACAACAGGAATTCTTCCAGCCACTGGATGGCTTCTATATCGAGATGATTGCTCGGTTCATCAAGTAATAACAGATCGGGATTATTGACCAGAGCTCGTGCCAATAAAACACGACGTTTAAGGCCGCCAGAGAGTGTTTCAAACAGAGTATCTTCTGGTAGGCCAAGACGGGAAAGCGTCTGGTTGATGGTTTGCTCCATCTCCCAGCCGTTAGCATGTTCGATCGCAGTCTGCAGTTTTTCCATGCGATCCATATTGCCAGGCTTGTCCAGCTCATGAATAACGTGATGATAATCAGCGATTATTTTGCCGAGATCACCCAGTCCTTCTGCAACGACATCGTAGACAGAACCTTCAAGATTGCTGGGTACCTCCTGTTCCAGCCGGGTGATCCGCAGGCCCTGTTGATGAATGATTTCTCCGCCATCAGCCGTGATCTCACCATCGATAATTTTCAGAAGCGTCGATTTGCCGGTTCCGTTACGTCCAACCAGGGCAACACGCTCTCCATTATCAATACTGAAGTTGATCGATTCAAGTAATGCAGGAAGGCCAAAGCCGAGATGTATTGATTTTAGCTGGAGTAATGCCATAAGGCGCGGAAGGATACCACGCCTTATGTTGATTGTGATCAGAAATTAAAGATCAAGCTCCGAAAGTGTTTTGTTTCTTCCTGTCTGCTTGGCTATAACCAGTGCTTCGTCAGCACGAGAGTAGATGGTATCAATGGTGTCTTTACCCTTGAATGTGGCTAATCCAATAGAAATCGTGACCTGGAATTTTTTCTTTTTAATACGGAAATTACACTCCGCAACCGATTTACGAAGTGCTTCAACTTTTTCTATCGAATTTTCGATGTCGCTGTTAACCAGTAAAAACGCAAACTCTTCACCACCAATTCGTCCAAAAAAGTCACTTTCACGAACCTGTTGCTGAATGCGACCAGCGACGACCTTAAGGACTTTATCGCCAATGGGATGACCGTATGTGTCATTGATTTTCTTAAAATGATCAATGTCCATGATCGCTAAGGTTAGCGGCTCATGATTTCTTTTCCAGCGAGAATATTCGATCTGAAAGCGTTCATCATAAGCACGTCGATTTGATACACCGGTCAACGGATCGACGACAGCATCCGTTCGAGCCGCTTCGAGTGACTGGCGTAGCTGGCTGGTCTGAGTCTGGAGTTTTTTCAATTGAGTCTCAAGAGAGGCTGATGATTGTTCAGCTTTGTCAGCACGTTCGGCTTCAGCCTCGATGAATGAGGTGACTTTCTGATCGACTTCATTCAGTTTTGAGTCAATCTCTTGTTGTAGGACATCTATACTTTCAGCTTCTGCAACAGATTCGCGAATGCTTCGCAGGTTGCTACCGACAAGTTCACTCAGATCACCCCGATCTTCTGAACTATTTTTGCGATCAGTTTTTTCGTCCTTTAGATGCGACTGCAAACCGTCAAGACGTCGTGCGACACCGCCAAGGAAAGTCGATAATTCTTTGATTTTTTTGTTCCGCTCATTCAACACGGCGGCCAGTGCATTTTTTACATCATCAGCAATGGCTCTGAGTGAATTAACATCATTCGTTTCATTGAGCGTGGTGTTAAGTTTGTCTGAATCAAGCTGCCTTGCAATCTCCGCCGGGAGTTGTTCGATCAGGTATTCCAGCGCGTCTTTGGCAATCGTGAATGGTTCCAGTTCTGTATCAGTAGCGTCATCATTTTCCTGTGGTAGATCTTCAGAAAGGAGATCCGATATATTGGCAATTTGTCTGTTTAGATCTTTTAAAAGATCGATTGATATATTGTCTGTTTCAGATATTCCAGGTAAGGCTGCGATGGTTTCATCGACAGCTTGATTCTTTCCTCGAAAATGACCAAAAGCATATAATAGCTCCTGATAAAGCTGTAC
>JALSSM010000078.1 GCA_026984275.1 Gammaproteobacteria bacterium | reverse complement strand
CATCGAGTTTTTTGATCAGTATATTTGAATTCATTGTCAAGAGAATTTTGTCCAGTTTTTATTAAAATAATAGTTGACTTATGCACAAACTAGTTTTCATGTATCAAAAGATAAAACTTGCCGTATATTTTAACTGTAAAAAATCATTAAGACCTTATAACTATATGATTATTATAATGATATTCTGTATGTTTATATTTTGTTCGATTTAACTAAAACGTAATAATTATAAGGCTTTTCGGGCTTTAACAGCAGTTTGTTCACAGAGTTATCCACAGATTCTGTGAATAAAAGTTTTACCTGTTACAGGTCAATGAGTTAGCTGAAATAAGTAATAATCTTCACATACTTTTATGTCTAATTGAACCATTGATTACTGTGCTTGTCGTTCATTCTTTTCGGAAATGTAATTTGTAAGTCGAACAAATGATTCCACCTGGATATTTTCTGACCTGTCGCCCGGTGATAATCCCACTGCTTCAAGATCTTCATCTGTAGCAAATTCCTTTAAGACATTGTGCAGGGTTTTGCGACGTTGGCTGAATGCCTGTTTTACAAGGTTGCTGAACAGGTGCTTGTCGCTTAGGAGTAATGGCTCACTTTTCGGAACGAGGCGAATAATTGTCGACATGACCTTAGGTGGAGGGTCAAATGCTTCAGGCGGTACGTCAAATAAAAATTCGGTATCGCAGAGATATTGCAGCATGACAGAAAGACGGCCATATTGACGCGAACCTGGTTTCGCCGCCATTCGGTCAGCCACTTCTTTTTGTAGCATAAAGGTCATGTCCGAGATAACGTCTGCTTCATCGAGTAGATGGAAGATCAGAGGTGTAGAAATATTATAGGGGAGGTTTCCGATCAGGCGAATCTTTTCCTTCCCATGAGTCATTGATCGAAATGAAAAATTGAGTACGTCAATTTCATGTATACGAAGGATTTCAGAACTAAATTCCTGTCGAAGGTTGGCGGCCAGATCACGGTCAAGTTCAATCACATCCAACGTAGCGGTTTGTTCAAGCAGTGGTCTGGTCAGGACGCCTGTTCCAGGTCCAATCTCAACAAGTCGCTCATTTTTTTGTGGGGCAACCGCTGAAATAATCTGATCAATGATATGTTGGTCAGTCAGGAAGTGCTGGCCAAAACGTTTTCGAGGACGATGTATGCTCTTGACGGGCTTATTCATGCGCCATTTCGATAGCAAGATTGATTGCAGTTTGAAGACTTCCGTCATCGATCTTACCTGTACCGGCCAGATCCAGCGCAGTACCATGATCGACAGAGGTGCGAATAATGGGTAATCCAAGCGTAATATTGACCGCATCACCAAAGCCCTGATGTTTGAGTACTGGCAACCCCTGATCATGATACATAGCGAGTACCACATCGCTCTGTTCTAGCTGGTGTGGAGTGAATGCTGTATCAGCGGGTAAGGGACCACGGACATGAATACCCCTGGCACTCAGTTTTTCCAGTGCCGGTATAATCGTCTCAATTTCTTCTGTCCCCAGGTGACCACCTTCGCCAGCGTGAGGGTTGAGACCGCAGACGGCGATCTTTGGATTTTTTAGTTTGAATCTTGAGCGTAGGTCATGATCGATAATACGCGTAACCTCCACGATTAAATCTTCTGTGATCATTGCAGGAATCGCTGAAAGTGGCGCATGGGTTGTGACCAGTGCAACACGAAGATGAGGTGTAGCAAGCATCATGACAGGATGATCTCCTCCGCTTTCATCGGCGAGATACTCTGTGTGACCAGTAAAAGAAAGTCCTGAGTCATTGATAACACCTTTGTGTAAGGGCGCAGTGACCATCGCATCAAAGAGTCCGTTCATACAACCGTGGCAGGCCGTATCAAGCAGGCTGAGGACATATTGTGCGTTTGAGGAATCAAGTTGACCACAAATAACTTTCGTGAAAACAGGCAGGGGTAACACTTTTAAACTGCCTGGCTGATGAGTTTCTGTAGACTCTGAATTAAATGCCTGAATAACCAGAGGTAGTTTTCTCTGTTCAGCACGTTCCTGAATAACGTCAGGATCACCAATGACAACGATCTCTGCATTAAACTCTTTTTGTGCAATCATCGCACAAAGATCGGGACCAATTCCGGCAGGTTCACCGGAAGTGATAGCGATGCGAAGGGGAGCGGTCACCTTGGAAGGAGGTTAATCAGGGGTGATCCGTTGACTGTAAACCGATGCCTATAAACGATATTCGACATAAGCCTCATCTCTCAACCGGATCAGCCAGGACTGACGTTCTTCTTCTATCTTTCGTTTCTTAACGGCGGCTCTGGCTTTTGCTATGGTCAGTTCTTCTGTTCCATCGTGTTGCCGATGTCCAAGAACCTGGACGATATGCCAGCCAAACTGTGTTTTAAACGGTTCACTGATCTCGCCATCCGATAATTCTTCCATCTGTTTCTCAAATTCCGGAACCATGGTTCCGGGACTGGTCCAGCCGAGATCACCACCATCCACAGCAGAAGCCTTGTCGTCTGAATGAGAACGAGCCAGTTCCGAAAAATCTGCTCCGGCTTCGATACGTTCTTTAAGTTGTTGAAGTCGAGCTTCTGCTTCTTCATCGGAGATCAAATCGTTGGTGCGTATCAGGATATGCCGAGCATGTATCTGAGGAATCATTTGAATATCAGAAGAGCGTTTACCGATAAGTTTAATGATGTGATAGCCACTATCATTTTTTATCAGGTCGCTGACTTCCCCTTTTTTCAATTCTGGTACGACAGAACCAAATAATGAAGGAATTCTACTGGCTTCAAGCCAACCCATATCACCACCTTCTGCTGCATTACCTGCATTGGAAACCTCTGCGGCAACAGTTGAGAAATCAGCACCTGATTGCAGTTCTTTCAATACTTCTTCAGCCCTGGTCTTTATTTCTTTTAGTTGTTTTTTGTCTGCATCTTCAGGGATAGCGATCAGAATATGTTGCAGGTGGAATTCTTCGATATCATTACCTTGTTGAGATTGTGTTGCCAGATAATTTTTAACTTCTCGATCAGAGACGAATACCCGATTATCGACCTGTTGTTGACGTAGACGAGTCAGAGTGATTTCATTTCGGATATCTTCACGAAACTGATCAAAATCATATCCCTCACTTTCGAGGGTCTCACGAAATTTTTCCAGTGTAATACCGTTTTTTGCTGCGATATTACTAATCGCTCGATTGAGCATGCTGTCATCTACCTTAATGCCAACACGTTCGGCCATTTGTAACTGAAGATTCATCATGATCAGCCGCTCCAGCACCTGTTTTTCCAGATCTGGCCTCGGTGGGAGTTGCGCCCCTCTCTGGGCTGCTTCGCTGCGAACACGTTCGATTTTTCGTTCAAGTTCACTGGCCATGATCACATCGTCATCAACGACAGCGACAATAGTATCCAGTGTTTCTGCGATGGCATTGTGATGGAAGAAAAATAATCCTGCCAGCGCAAGGAAGATTATTTTGTTTGAATGAGTAAATAATGTCATAGTGGTATTTTTGTATAGTCAGTAAGGGTAACGTCGTGGTTAAAACTCGTTATGGTAGCCCGGTATATTTTGTTGTAAAAAGTCTCTGGTTTTGCGACCGAATCCAGCCAGTCCTTTCAGTTCAAACTGGAAGAAAATAGCATTATCAAAATCACCTTCTGTGTTACGTAAAAAACGTCTTCCAATGATACGCGTTGCCCAGCAACAGCTATTATATTCAAATCCTAACAGGCTTTCGATGACACGATCATTCTGTAGTGAGTAATTAAAACGTCCGACGACACTCCAGTTTTGATTGACAGGCCAACGCATGGAAAAGTCCACTTGTTCTATGTCAACAATATCTTTACGTCTGCGAAATGCAGCATTAAATACGGTATCTCGTTTTGGTTGATAGCGTAAATTCAACGAAGAAAGCTGTGTGAAATTTTCATGTGGGTTCCATTGTAAATCATAACGTGTTGTCCAGTGATCGCTTAGTTGCAGTGTTGCCTGAGCTACAATATCTGATGAGTCTGTTGTTTCTACTGGTCTTCCAGGCAACGTCACTTCCCGATCTCTGAAATACTGAATTTGACCAACACTGACACTCATTCGTTCCCGCCCTGTTGTTTTATCAATCAACCGACTGGTCAGTGCTACCGTCAGTTGATTGGCATCACCGACGCGATCAGCCGCATTAAAGCGATCATCCCTGAATAATTGTGCGAATGATGTATCAAATTCACCCGTATCAAAAATCGGGATATCAGATTGTCCAGATTCAGGTATATACAAATAGAACAGCCGAGGTTCCAGCGTGTGTAGATATTGTGATTTACCAAACGCCAGATCCCCCTCAAAAAATAATCCACTATCAAGACTGAAGATGGGCAAGGTGCGATCAGGCGAATCGTTTCCGATGTCACTATCAAGAAAATATTGTGTGTGGCGTAATTTCAATCGAGGGATAATAAACGATCCCACATTACGAATCGGAAAACTGATCTCCGGTACCAGGTC
>JALSSM010000077.1 GCA_026984275.1 Gammaproteobacteria bacterium | reverse complement strand
CATAAGCTTTAATTCAGAGAAAACTTCTCGTAAGGTTGTAGACATGACAGTGATTCAATATGTTAACAATGACAGATATATCATAGCACTAAGACAACCTACTATCGTTCTGTGGAAAGATGAAACTCCTGATACGGAAACTCTTAAGGAATGCGATTACTGGGTAATTGATTCACAGACAGATAAGGTGGTAGGTCCTTTATCAAAAGCGGAGTTAAATGAAAAAAATAAGGAGATGAAGGTTCCTCTAGAAGAACTTAGCACGCCTATCTCTTCATATATCAGAGATCATATGAATTATTGTTTGTAATTTGTGATGCTGCATTATATTGCAGATAACGAATGTTCGGGGTCTACCATTGAAATCTGTAGTAGCCAGGCGGTAAAAATAGTCTACACTTGAACTTGGCAAGCGTGTGGCTTGTGGGGTTCGTTATCGCGAGATTAACTCGATCTTGAATTGCCGCTCTTGCCATCTACATCATCCATCTAAAATCTACCGGGATGATGTCAGTCTTTTGACCGTGACTCTGTAAGGAATGATCGGGTTCAAGTCTTGTCTTTTGCCTTCATCCCTGCGGAACTCATTGTGGGGCGAGTCTATAGGACTCAATAAAGACTCGGATACATTACCGCAAACTTCTTTTATCATTACCCGTTGCAATAGGGAGGCGAGACATACATTGTGTTTTTATGAATAAACAGGATAGGCTTCACAAAATGAAAATTTTAGCCATTGATACCTCAACAGAAGCCTGTTCGGCGGCGCTCTCTACTGGAGAACAGGTGATTTCTCGATATGAGCTGGCTCCACGGAAACATACCGGGCTGATCTTGCCGATGATTGATGCGCTGATGAAAGAAGCTGATCTGACAGTGACTGAACTCGATGGACTTGCTTTTGGTCGTGGACCGGGCGCGTTTACCGGGATCAGAATTGCCACTGGTGTGATACAGGGGATTGCCTTTGGTGCTGATCTACCTGTGGCGCCGGTTTCTTCTCTGGCCGCTCTGGCACAGGGGTGTTGGCGTGAACATAAAGCTGAAAAAGTGATCAGCGCCATTGATGCACGAATGAATGAGGTTTACTGGGGTTGTTACGAGATCAAGCATGGTGTGATGGATGCCTGTGTGGAAGAGGGCATATGTACAGCTGATCAGCTTCCTCTTCCAGAGAATGATGGGTGGTATGGTGCTGGCACAGGTTGGGGAAGTTATGCTGATCAGCTGACCAGCCGGTTTGGAGACAAACTCGCGGGTACCCATCCGGAATCTTACCCACATGCGATCGATATTCTCGAACTGGCAAAGGTGGTTTTTGTTCGCGGAGAGGCTATTTCTGTTGAACAGGTCAGTCCGGTTTATCTGCGGGATAATGTCGTGGGCTAACCCGGTTAATACCGGTTTTAATACGACCATCACTTTTCAGAACCAGCCATCGATAACCGGGTTGTAATGAATCTGTACCAAACTGTTTTGCATGTGGTAAAAACTGAGCACAGGTTGAGGGCGTTCCCAACAACAATACATTATTTCTGATCTGAGAAAATGCCTGGTGAATATGACCCCAGATCAACCCTTTTATATGATCATGCTTGTCCAGAACATTAAATAAGTCATCACGATTTTCCAGGATCATGCTATCCATCCATTGACTTTCGATCGAAACTGGGTGGTGGTGAAGACAGATCAGAACATTTAAATCTTTGCTTTTACTGAGTCTTTCATCCAGTGAAATCAGCTCTTCATCTTTAAGGTAACCGCTGTGTGTCCCAGGTTTCCAGGAATTAAGAAAAATGATCTCCCAGTTCTTCAATGACAGGTTTTGACAATAACGGTCAGTCAGGATTTCTTTCATCAGTTCTGGTTCATCATGATTGCCCGGCAGGAAGTAAATCGGTTGATCGATTGTACAAAGCAGTTCCAGCATGTTTTTATAGGCCTCATGCTCAGGATCCTGCACCAGGTCGCCTGTTACCAGCATGGCATCAAAATCAGAAAAATCCTCTTTAATCAATGTTAAAACAGCCTGAAGTGATCGGTGACTATTCACTCCGGCAAACACTTCTTTTTTATTTGTAAAAATATGTAAATCAGTAATCTGAATAAGTACAAGATCTTCTGAATTTGTATTGTTGATGTTCATTATTACCTACACAAGATAAGGTTTTGAAAAGAAGCGTTATATTATTGATATTGACAGTTTATCCACAGGATATACAGGTTTAATTAACACAGCAACATACACGATCTTGTGGTTCGATCTGGCCTTGACCACAGGTACTTGTATGCTGTACCTTTAGCTCCCAGTTATTCATATTGATTAACGTATCAATAGCAAACTGTCAGAAGGGGTTATCTTCATGAGTATTTCTTACAAAGAAGCGTCTGAATTATTGTCGGCACTTCAGGAAATTGAATCACCCGATAATGCTTCATCTCAATACCTCCTTAACGAATTAACCGAAAATACTCAACCAGCATCTTTCATATCAGAAAAAGGACGTAACATAACAACTTTATCGCTTGATAGTTGTGATGCTCAGGAGCTGATGCATTGTTATCAACTGGCACTGGAATTTGGCGTGCCAACAGCAAGGCGAGCACTGGCTCTCTATCAATCCCGTTCATCCAGTCAAAATCAAAGTTAACGTCTGTTTTATCTTTTAGGGAACCTCTGACAATTCATCCATGAATTGTCAGAGGACGAAAAATAAAAAATGCGATTTTTATTTTTCTTCATATTCAATGTCTTATCAGCCATTGAATATGGCAGCACATCCCTGTGCTGCGAAAACTCTGAACTAATCAGTGTTTTCTTAGATAAAGGTTGTCATCAAAAGAAAGTACCCACTCGGGTCTATACACCACAAATAAAGTTAATATACCCCCTGTGGTAAAAGCTTCAGGGAATATGATCAGCAGATAAGCCGGTAAATAATGATGAAGCAGGGTATTCACATCCAGTTGTGAAGTGAGGATCAGGATAGCTGTGCTGGCCAGCCCCAGGATACCAAGTGTGAGCATGGCATTGGCAAAGCCGGAGAGGAATATATAGATAAAAAAATTGTGTGGCAGGTGTAAAAATATCAGACGAACGATATGATAACTGACAAAAACAGGTATCAGTATCAGGATGATGCCGTTCAAACCCAGAGCCTGCCAGCTTGTTACTCCATTGAAGTCCATAATAAGGGTTGTGCTCAGCAGCACAGCCGTCAGACCAATAACAGCCAGTTGCCAGCCGAATAACACCGTCATCAAGGTTGCACCCACTAAGTGGATCGAGATACCTGATGAAAGACTGGCCTTGAGTTGCCACAACAAAATCAACCCCGCACAAAGTGCTGGCCAGATATGAGTAATTTTCTGATCGTGGCTGTGTTTATCATTAATAAAAAAAGCCTTCCAGCAGGCACTCAGGAAAAAAGGCCAGAAAAGGATGTGTCCGATCAATGCCCACGGTGAATTGATCAATTGATCGTAAATATTCATCTTAAAGGTTACTCTTCTCGAACCCAGTCACCTGATTTGCCGCCCGATTTCTCAAGCAGACAAACGCCTTCGATCACCATGCCTCTATCAACGGCTTTGCACATATCATATATCGTCAGTAGTGCAATTTGTGTTGCATTCAGCGCTTCCATTTCAACACCGGTTTTGCCATCTGTTTCGACAACACAGGTACATTGAATTGTATTTTCATTGATCGGAGTTAGATCCAGCTGAATATGCGTGATCGGAAGAGGGTGGCACAAGGGGATCAGTTCAGCCGTTCTTTTAGCGGCCATAATTCCGGCAATACGTGCGACTCCCAGTACATCGCCTTTTTTATGCCGACCTTCTGTGATCAATTTGAGCGTTTCAGCCTGCATGACAAGTCGCCCCGTCGTTTTTGCAACCCGATGCGTGACTTCTTTATTGCCAACATCAACCATATGGGCATCGCCAGCCTGATTAAAGTGAGTAAGTTTGCTCATAATCATCCTTATTTCTTCAAACCTGGATTATAATTCAAAACTATGACTATCACGGTAAAGTTTTTTGCGAGTTTAAGCGAGCTTTTAGGCAAGAAAGAGGTTTTGCTCGAGTTTTCCGAGGATCTTACGCTGGAGAAGGTCTGGCAACAGGCAACTGATCATGCTGATCCGCCCCCAAAATTGTTGATGGCGATCAATATGGCGTATGCAAAACCGGAGGATCAGGTTCAGGACAATGATGAAGTGGCCTTTTTTCCACCGGTGACAGGAGGTCAGGCATGAAAGTCGCCGTCGTTACGGAATCGTTTGATCCCTGGAGCGAGATTGCTCAACATCAGAGACAGCTTCCCTCTGGTCAATATGGTGGAACCGCTATTTTTATTGGCACCATGCGGGAGTTTAACGATGATAATGAAGTACAAACCATGACACTTGAGCATTACCCCGGAATGACAGAGAAACATCTGGAAAACATTTGCCAGCAGGCAGTTGATCAATGGCAACTCGTTGATGCCATGATCATACATCGCG
>JALSSM010000076.1 GCA_026984275.1 Gammaproteobacteria bacterium | reverse complement strand
TCCAGTAACTCTCTTGATAGTTCGGGTTGAGAATTAAACAAGATCAAACTGCCGATATCGTGTAGTAAACCAGCAATAAATAATCTTTCCGGGTGAAGGATTTTGCAACGTTTAGCAATATCTTTTGCGATCAGTCCTGTATAAAGACTGTGCTGCCAGAAGCTGTCTATATTAACCAGATCAGCCGGTATTTTTGAAAAAACCCGAACAGCTTTTACAGCCACAACCAGATTATAAAGCTCAGCACTGCCGACGATTGCAATGGCACGTGAAACGGTGTCAATTTTAGAAGGAAAATTATAAAAAGCACTATTAACTATTTTTAATAACCGGGCTGTCAGATTGGGATCCTGGGCAATGACATTTCCGAGTGCTTCAGCCGTTCCATGTTTGGAATCAATTATTTCAAAGACTTTGAAGCAAATTTCTGGTGGAGAAACCAGCCCACTAGCATCCTTAACCAGATCTTCGAGTGAAAGAATAGTTTGTTGTTCTGCGACAGCACTTTGCATGATTTACATCCTGTATTCTGTGTTTCCAAATGACTACCTTGTAATACACAGGTTTTCGACCATAAAAACTTTTCCTTTAGTATCAGGTTTTAGAAATTCTATTGTAAGTCATTTCCTGATATTAGATTTAACTTGAACTATACCCACAAACCCACTGATGTCATTAAGAACAATAAATTTCATAAAGTTAACGGCCTCTGTAGCCGATAAATGGCATAGAAAGTGCCATATAAAACCCTTTTACCAGAATAGAGTGTTACGAACAGTCAGTGAGAACAATCAACTACAAAAATGCTATATATTACGCGATCTTAGTAAGCGCTAGTATAATGGCATCCGTTCCCTCACAAGCATTTTCATCTGAAAAACCCCATTTATATGTTGGTAAAAAAGCCACACAAGTTGATCCATTTCTACCACTCATGCCAAGGAAGGGAGATCTTCCATCAATTAAGAAATACGGATATTTACGAGTACTGTTTGTCGGGGAAAAGATCGATGTGACCGATTACAATCTCGTACAAAATTTTGCTAAAAATAACGGCTTAAAAACAATCTATATTTCAATCAGAGAAATAGATAGAGGGGAAAAATTGTTGAAGGGCGGCTTAGCAGATATTTTGCTAGGAGAGTCAGCTAACTCTAAAGACATCAGCAAGACAATTGCTGTTAAAACGCAGAAAAATAAAACTATCTGTTGGGTAACTCGCCCAGATAACGCTGGATTAAAAAATGCCCTTAATCATTTTTTAGGTCAGAATAACCCAATAAGCCAGCTGCCTGAAAGCCCCCAGCAGGATTTGGGCGATCTGAAAAAAAGAAAGGTTTTACGAGTCGTGACGACAGCTGATCCATATAACTATTTTCTTAAAAAAGGAAAACCAGCAGGATTTGAATATGAGTTACTACAGCAATTTGCAAAGAAGCACAGGCTTTCACTGGACGTTGTCACTGTAGAGGACGAAGAAGACAGGTTGGATTTGGTCAGAAAAGGCAAAGCTGATCTTGCAACGATTATTTCCAGTAAAAAAGATATCAAAGGAATTGTTTCATCTTTTCCTTTTTATCCAGCAAAGAATTTTATTATCACAGGGAAATCAGAGAAAAGCCTGAATAAATTGGAAGATATTGATGGAAAGTTATTGGCCTTACATACCAGTAAATATCAACATCAGGGGATTGAACGTTTGATGGACAAAGGTTTTACTATCTCCACAATCGAGCCTGAAACAGAGATCTCTACAGCAGAATTTTTACATCGTGTTATTGATCAGGAGTATGAAGTTGCGATGATCTCCAGTCGGGATTATATCAATGCAAAAGAGTTTCATGATGATTTGAAAGTTATTGCAACGGTTAACGATCAGCCTTTGCATCGATGGGCAGTCAATAAAAAGCATCACGACTTGAGTGCTATGACCTATTCTTTTTTAAGAAAGGAATTTCAGGGAGAGTTCTACAATATTGTTTATAAACGTTATTTTTCCAGAAAGCCGAAAGCTGCTGAAGGACAGTTTTATATTTCCCCCTATGACAATCTGGTGATTAAGTATGCTGAAAAGTATAATTTTGACTGGCGGTTAGTATTGGCACAAATGTATCAGGAAAGTAAGTTTCGACCCGATGCACATTCAAAAAGTGGTGCGAAGGGCTTAATGCAGATCATGCCACGCACGGCACGTGAGTTGGGGGTGACTAAGATCGAAGATCCTGAAACAGGTATCAAAGCTGGATTGAAATATATGAAAATCTTACGTGACAGATATATTCATGAACTTCCTGAAGATGAACAAAACTGGTTTGCACTGGCATCCTATAATGCCGGTTATGAAAGAATCCAGGATGCAAGAAAATTTGCAAAAGTGCTAGGTCTGAATCCAGATAAGTGGTTTGGTCATGTTGAACAGGCGATGAAAAAACTTGCCGATCCAGAGAATCGTAAATACACACGATTTGGATTTTGTCACTGTGGTCAGACAGTTGTTTATGTTAAAAATATCAGGGCACTCTACAATAGCTATCGACAGTTATCTGATCCATTAGTCATTGCATCCAGTCAAAGACTACTTACTGATAATGTGTCGGATCTTCAACATTCGCCATTCTAAAACCTTCTGCGCGAAACTGGCAGGAATCACACTTTCCACAGGCTCGTCCCTGATCATCTGCCTGATAACAGGAGACCGTTATACTGTAATCTACTCCAAGCTCAAGGCCTGTTTTTATTATCTCAGCCTTAGTCAGATCAATTAGTGGTGTATTGATCCTGAAGGGGTGTCCTTCTACTCCCGCTTTCGTGGCCAGTCTGGCAACTTGCTCAAAAGCTTGGATAAATTCTGGGCGACAGTCAGGATAACCTGAGTAATCCACAGCATTGACACCGATGAAAAGATCATCAGCACCCAATACTTCAGCCCAACCCAGTGCCAGAGAAAGAAATACGGTATTCCTTGCAGGCACATAGGTTGAAGGAATTTTGTCTGTTGAGTTGATGGGAATATCAATAGCCTTATCGGTTAAGGCTGATCCGCCAATCTGACCCAGATCCAGTTTTAGGGTTTTATAATCAATAGCACCCAGTGATTGTGCAATCTTTTTAGCCGCTTCCAGTTCAGATCGGTGACGTTGTCCATAATCAAAACTGAGGGCATAACAATCAAACTCCTGCGACTGTGCAATGGCTAAAGTCGTACAGGAATCCAGTCCACCTGAGAGCAGTACAACGGCTCGTTTTGTTTGTTTCGAAGTCATCATATCATCGTCCTGGCTCATCATCCCATAGCCATTTGTGTAACTGAATCTGAAATCTGACAGGTAAGTTATCTTCAAGGATCCAGTTGGCTAAATCGGTGGCATTGAGCTTGTCCGCAACAGGAGAAAATAATATCCCACATCGTTCAACTAACCGATATTTTTCCAATATCTCTTTGGACCATTCATAATCATTCCGATCACAAATCACGAATTTAATCTCATCCTGTTGATTGATAAATTGCAGATTTTCATACTTGTTTTTTTCTTCTTCAAGTGATCCGGGTGTTTTAAGATCGATGACTTTATTGACTCTTTGATCAACGGTTGAAACATCAAGTGCCCCACTGGTTTCAAGTGAAACAGAAAAACCCTGATCACAAAGTTGTTGCATTAAAACCAGGCAGTTTTTTTGTGCCAGAGGTTCACCTCCCGTGATCGTGACATATTCTGTCTGGTAATTTTTTATCTGGTCAATGATTTCATCTAAAGATAAAACGGTTCCACCACTAAAAGCATAGGCTGTATCACAATATTGGCAACGTAGTGGACAGCCAGTCAGCCGAACAAAAACAGTAGGAATCCCTGTTCGGCAGGATTCACCCTGCAGAGAATGGAATATTTCAGTAATACGAAGTGTGATCAGATCGGTCAAGCTGGTACTCTATCTGAAAGTGAAATAATTATTGTGAACGGATCAGAGCCAGGCGTTCTTCAGCGAGACTGGCAGCGGAAGTTCCGGGATAGCGAGCGATGAGATCTTCCAGTTCTCCCTGTGCAAAATCCTTTTCGCCGAGTTCATCATAACAATAGCCAATTTTAAGCTGGGCATGTGAAGCTTTACCACTGTCTGGATATTGGCTTAATAGTTTTTTGTATTCTTTGATCGCAGTTTTAAATTTGCGCTTTGCATAGAAAGACTCTCCAAGCCAATATTGTGCATTGTCAGCGTACTGACTGCCTGGATATTGTTGTAAAAACGCACGAAAACGATCAACAGCTTTGTCATGCTGACCTTGCTTGAGGAGATTAAAAGCTTCTGAATAGCGACTTTCTTCGTCAGAGCCCGTGGTTGTATCAGAACCTTGTTTTGGAAACTCGGTGACATGAGGACTATCAGAACCTGAGTCAACGACCTGAGAATTGCCCCGCCTTTGGGAGGCCACATAAGTTTCAACAGGCTGAATCGAAGCGCTTGTTTCAGTGTTACGATGAGATATGTGTTCAGGATTTTCAATGACGGGTGAGATCTCAGGTTGATCTTCTTGTACCATCGTTTCAGGTGGTTTTGCTTCCAGTTCCTGTTTTTGATTCACCTGCCGGGTTT
>JALSSM010000075.1 GCA_026984275.1 Gammaproteobacteria bacterium | reverse complement strand
CGCTGCGGTTGATGAATGTGGTACTCCAATGGTTTCTATCGCGGGTGGTGAACCTTTGATCCATAAAGACATGCCGCGTATTGTTCAAACGCTGATCGAAAAGAAAAAGTTTATCTATCTTTGCACGAATGCTTTATTGCTGGAGAACCGAATCAAGGATTATTCGCCATCACCCTATCTAACTCTTTCAATCCATCTGGATGGCAATGAAAAACGGCATGACAACTCTGTTTGCCGAGAAGGGGTCTATAAACGTGCTGTAAAAGTCATTAAACAAGCGGTTGATAAAGGTTTCCGCGTTACCGTCAATTGCACTTTATTCCAGAATGAAACCGCCGAAGAAGTCGCTGAATTTATGGACACCATGATGGCATTGGGCGTTGAAGGTGTGACTATTTCACCAGGATACAGCTACCAGCACGCACCACAACAGGATGTATTCCTCAAGCGTCTTGGTAGCAAACAACTCTTCCGTAATCTGTTCAAACTGGCGAAAGGTCGTAAATGGCGTTTTAATCAGTCATCCCTTTACCTGGATTTCCTGGCCGGGAATCAAACCTACGAATGTACCCCATGGGGCAATCCGACTCGAAATATTTTCGGCTGGCAGAAACCCTGTTATTTATTGGTAGATGATGGTTATGTATCGACTTTCAAAGAACTGATCGAAGATACCGAATGGCAGAAATATGGTACGGGCAAAAACCCTAAATGTGCAGACTGCATGGTGCATTGTGGTTATGAACCAACAGCTGTAAATGATACCTTCAGTAACCCTTTGAAAGCATTAAAAGTATTCCTGAAAGGACCACGTACAGATGGTCCGATGGCGCCTGAGCTTCCAATCCAGTATGACGAGCCTGAGTCACCTCATTTGGAATTAGTAACCGATAAGAACAAGGACGACGATCAAAGAGTCGCGTAAATGTTCACTCTCATAATGACGAGCCTGATTCTCTGGCTTGTCATACTTCTGCTTCCATGGCACCCATGGGGTGTACAGGAAACGCTGGATGCAGAAAGTGTCGTTGAAAAGCGACAAACTCAAGCTATTGATCTTACAATACTTATTCCCGCCAGAAACGAAGAAGATGTCATCAAGGACACTCTCTCAAGCCTGGATGATCAGCTACCAGACTTAAAAATTATTCTTATCGATGACCAGTCCACTGACGAGACTGTCCAACGAGCACGGGAATTATCACTAAAAAATCTGAGGATTATTCATGGTAAAGAGCTACCAGAAGGTTGGAGTGGCAAGCTCTGGGTTCTGGAACAAGGCTTGAGAGAAACTGAGACCGAGCTTATCCTTTTACTGGATGCTGATATAAAACTCAGGCCAGGAACACTGCAGACATTATTAAACAAACTTGAAACCGATAATCTCGACTTTGTCTCGCTCATGGCTCAATTGAAGATGGAAAACTTCTGGGAAAAACTATTGATGCCAGCCTTTATCTATTTTTTCAAACTTCTCTATCCATTTAAGCTATCGAACAATGGCCACCCGCTTGTCGCAGCGGGAGCGGGTGGTTGCATCCTGTTAAAAAAGGATGGCCTGGAGAGCATTGGTGGATTTGCCTCATTGAAATCAGCATTGATCGATGATTGCACATTAGCCAGAAGTTTCAGAGAACAAGGAAGATCAACCTGGATCGGGCTGACACATTCAGCAATTAGTCTCAGATCTTACGATCACCTGTCTGAGATCTGGAACATGGTTGCACGCACAGCTTACACACAACTTCGATACTCCCCTCTACTATTACTACTCTGTACAGGGTTGATGATTCTTGCGTATGTCGTACCGTTGATCGCTCTGTTTACCTATCCCATACCCGCTTTCCTGATTATTGCTTTGATACTGATGACTTATCTACCTACCGTTTCGTATTATAATTTGAATCCCCTGTGGATAGCAGGATTACCACTGGCAGGGTTTTTATACTTACTGATGACCTGGACATCAACTTTCAGATATTACCGTGGCGAAAGATCTCAGTGGAAAGGACGATCTTACTCATAGTCAGTCAGGATCCGTTTAAACTCCGTATGTGATGATTCGGACTAACTAAAGTTGATATAGTAATAAACAGAGGTACCTTCATGAGAAAGTTTATTGGCACAAAACTAACACTGATCCTTTTCCTGCTATCTTTTCAGTCTGTACTCGCAAACGCTGTCCCGGCAAACTCAACTCCGAGTGATGTTGTAGAAAATCTCCATCAAACTCTGATCCAGGTTATGAAGGAAGCTAAAGATCTTGACTTCAGCAGCCGATACAAAATACTTGAACCCGTGATCAATGAGAGTTTTGATTTCGATACCATCGCCAGAATCGTGATGGGACGCTACTGGAAAAAACTCGATGATCAGCAAAAAGCTGAGTTTATCGACACTTTTTCCCGATTAAGCATCTCAACTTATACAGCGCAATTTGATAGTTTTTCTGGTGAGACTTTTGAGGTTCTCGGGGATAAAGAGATGAAAAAAGGCCGAATTCTGGTCAAAACGAAACTCATAACGGATGATCGTGTCGTACCATTTAACTACGTTTTGCATCCTGTTAAGGATAGATGGCGTATAATTAACGTTATCGCTGATGGGATCAGCGACCTTTCATTAAAAAGGTCTGATTATTCGACTATAATGAAAACGGAAGGATTTGATGAATTGGTCAGGAAATTACGTGAAAAAATAAAATCATCAGGTAAAGAACCATAACGATGAAAAATTTGTAACCTTAAATAACCAGAATTCAGAGGTCTTCGTGGAAATAAAAAAATCAAAAAAATTATCCATATTAATCTTACTGGCAACCTTCATCCTGCTTACTGGTTGTCAAACCAGTGCTGCTAGGGATGATTCTGATCCACTGGAAGTCATAAACAGGCCAATCTTTAATTTTAACGACAGCCTGGACAGACATATTATGAAACCTATTGCCAATAGTTACGTGGCAATTACACCAAAACCTGTTAGAACCGGAATTACTAACTTTTTTGATAATTTGACCTACTTGAATGTCATCCTTAACGATATTCTTCAAGGTAAATTTGCACAGGGTTTTGATGACAGCGCCCGTTTTATTGTCAATAGCACAGTCGGATTCGGTGGGATTATGGATCCTGCTGGCCATGGAACTTTACCGAAACATGACGAAGACCTTGGACAAACTTTTGGTACATGGGGTATGGGTGAAGGCGTTTATCTAAATCTGCCATTGTTAGGCCCCAACTCGACAAGAGATGCTCCGGATCTTGTAACCAGCACTTTGCTAAATCCTCTGACCTATTTTGCTTTTGCGATCTCAGCTCCAGTTTCTGCGATAAATATTGTCAATAAACGCGCAAACCTGCTTGATGCAACCAAGTTCAGGGATGAGGCGGCACTGGATTCTTACGCCTTCACACGCGAAGCCTACCGTCAACATAGACTCTCGTTAATTTACGATGGTAACCCTCCGGTAGAAGAGATGGAAGATTTTTTTGATGAAGAAGATGAGTATCCAGATGATAGTTCGGCAGAAGACATTCTTATCATCGAATAAAGCATCAAAACCGGAACTGGTTCACAGTTAAGAACTTGTCTTTACCATGAATGTCTTAAGGTTAAGTAGGCATTCAGGCTTAACATGTAAGAATTTTTGCCAGGCTGAAAATTCTTTAAACATACATGTGGAGGACAACCTCATGAAGAAGCTAATAACTGCAGGTCTCATTTCCACCCTGGTCTTTCTGGGTGGATGTAATAAACAACAATTTGGTACTGGCACAGGTGCTGCTCTCGGTGGACTCCTTGGAAGCCAGATCGGCAATGGTAAAGGCCAACTGATCGCGACGGCGGCGGGAACAGTGGCTGGAGCCATGATTGGTGGCTCTATTGGTGCCAGTATGGATGAACTTGATTTGCTAAAAACCAACCGAACACTAGAGCATACACGAACAGGTGTTACCTCAAGCTGGCAAAACCCTGATACTGGTGTGCAGTACGCGGTGACCCCAACTCAGACTTATGAAACAGCTTCAGGACCATGTCGTGAATATCGCACCAATGCGACTATCGATGGTCATCGTGAAACTGTTTATGGAACCGCCTGTCGTCAGCCTGATGGACGTTGGCAAACCGTAAACTGATCAAAAGCTGATCTCAAGTTACAATATAAGGCTCACTGGAAAACTGGTGAGCCTTTTTTTATTGAATATTTAAAAAGCCCATGTCCTTAAGTACAACAAACAAAGTCGAAAAGCTACTTGGCAACTGGTTAGAAGTCGTTGAAAAACATGCCTGGTTATTTCTGCTATGTGCCTTGGCTTTTACAACTTTTGATGTCTTCTATATCAAAGATAATCTTGGCATCAATACCAGTACAGCCGACATGCTGTCAGAAAAGCTGGATTGGCGCAAAAACCAGATAAAATACGAAAAATCCTTTCCACAGTTTTCAGATAATATTGCCATTGTTATCGAATCAGAAACTGCAGATCAAACTCAGGATGCGGCAATAGCTTTAACTGAGCATCTAGGAAATGAGCAACAACTTTTCCCCTCAGTTTTTCAGATAGAGAATTCGGATTTTTTCCGTCAAAACAGTCTGCTGTATCTGGAACCCAAC
>JALSSM010000074.1 GCA_026984275.1 Gammaproteobacteria bacterium | reverse complement strand
CAAGAGAAGCAAAAGTTCTTCGTATGCGATTTGGAATCGGTATGAATACAGATCACACCTTAGAAGAAGTTGGTAAACAATTTGACGTCACAAGAGAGCGTATCCGCCAAATTGAAGCCAAAGCACTGAGAAAACTGCGGCATCCTTCCCGTTCTGAACAACTAAGAACTTTTCTGGATAATTAATCTGATATCTGATCAGGATAGTTTTTTTCACTATCCTGATCATTAGATCTTCCAGCAGTCAGTACTGTCCGTTATACTTCTCATCCCATTCGGGCCTGTAGCTCAGTTGGTTAGAGCAGTGGACTCATAATCCATTGGTCGGAGGTTCGAGTCCTCCCGGGCCCACCATTTCAAAACTTCTTTTTTGTCGTTCATCGGCGACACATTTCGGCATTTTTATCCCGTTTATAAGATGTTCTAAAGCAACTTCTATCGAGCCTGATACAGGCTATCCACCATTTACTGTAAGTAAGATACTGATTACACAAACAATGATCGATTGAATCTTAATTTATCATTTCTTAACTTGCCGTTGGCATAGAAGATGCCATCTAATAAGAGCACGTCAACTGTTCATGAACTGGAGGGTATAAATTGAAAGACTCAGTAGGATTAATCGGGAAGGGTGTTGAAATATCTGGTGATATAAAGTTTGAAGGTACACTGAGAATCGAGGGTAAAGTGAGTGGTTCGATCGATGGTGGTACCGGTACTGTTTCCATAGGTGAAGGTGGACTGGTAGAAGCAGATATCACGAGTAATATTTGTGTGGTAGAGGGAGTGCTTGAAGGTGATCTGACGGCTACAACGCGAGTAGAAATTACAAAGCATGGTCATGTTAAAGGAAAAGTCATTACACGTGACCTGATCATTGCGGAAGGAGCCATCTTTGAGGGCAATCTGGAAATGGTGAAAGAATCTTCTTTTAATTCAGAAAACCGGCACACTTCAGAACAGCCGTCGTTTCAAGCGGCTTAATCTTTTTTATTCCTGGGTTGCTGTCATCATTGATGGCAACTCAGTTAAACACCCCAAATCGCATCTGATTTCAGGTAAACTACGCAGGTTTAACTGATCTTAATTTATTTTTATCTACCTGTATTCCTGATATTTATTCATGAAAGAATCTCTGATCCAGAAACTGGAAAATTTGTCTGAACGTAAAACTGAGCTTGAAGGCTTGCTCTCGGCACCTGAAATTATTAACGATCAGCCAAAATTTCAGGAGTTATCGCGCGAATATGCTGAAGTTGAACCCGTTGTCGGCTGTTTTCAACGATATCTGGAAAACCAGAATACCATTACCAGCTCCAGAGAAATGCTAAAGGACGCTGACCCGGAAATGCGTGAACTCGCCTCCGAAGAAATGGAGCAGGCAGAAGCCGAGATTGAAGCATTAGAACAGGAACTGCAGATCCTGTTATTGCCAAAAGATCCTGCTGATAATAATAATATTTTCCTTGAAATACGGGCTGGAACCGGTGGTGATGAAGCGGCTCTTTTTGTTGGTGATTTATTACGTATGTATACCCGATATGCTGAGTCCCAGAACTGGAAAATTGAGACGATCAGTCAAAGCATTAGTGAGGTCGGTGGTTATAAAGAAGTGATCCTGCGCATTGTAGGCCAGGGTGCTTATTCAAGAATGAAGTTTGAATCTGGTGCCCATCGAGTACAACGTGTGCCAGAAACCGAGTCTCAGGGTCGTGTTCATACCTCGGCCTGTACTGTCGCCGTCCTGCCCGAGATTGATGAAGTTGATGACATTGAGATTAATCCTGCTGATCTACGCATTGATACGTTTCGCGCTTCAGGTGCGGGTGGTCAGCATGTTAACAAAACTGATTCTGCAATCAGAATTACACATATGCCAACAGGAGTTGTTGTCGAATGCCAGGACGATCGATCGCAGCATAAGAACAAGGCTCGCGCCATGACACTGTTGAAATCCAGATTACTTTCCGCCGAGCGTGAAAAACAGGAATCTGAACTGGCCGAGAATCGTCGATCACTGGTGGGAAGTGGCGATCGATCTGAGCGGATCCGGACTTATAATTTTCCACAGGGTCGTGTCACCGACCATCGCATTAATTTGACACTTTATAAACTGGATCAGATTATGGAAGGTGAGCTTGATCTGGTTATCGAGCCTTTGATTCAGGAACATCAGGCTGATCTGTTTGCCTCCATGTCAGAGACATAATCTCCATGTCCTCAATTTCGGCACTGCTGGAACAGGGTCAAACAATATTATCCGATTCTGTCAGCCCTTTGATTGATACACAGATCCTGCTGTGTCACGTATTAAAAGTCGATCACAGCTATTTATATAAAGCACCAGAAGAAATGATTTCTGCTCAGTCAATTCAGACCTTTATGGAGCTGATCGAACAACGTCGGCAAGGCATCCCGGTTTCATATCTGACAGGACATCGCGAATTCTGGTCACTGGATCTGAAAGTCGATCTGAATACACTGATACCCAGACCTGAAACCGAACATCTGGTAGAGGCCGCATTGAATACCATTGAGCAAGGCTCGATCAGGAATATCCTGGATCTGGGTACAGGGACTGGTGCAATTGCCCTCTCTATTGCACATGAATACCCAAACTGTATCGTCATTGCAACGGATATCTCATCCAAAGCTTTGGACGTTGCCAGGCAAAACCTTATAGCGCTTCAGCTAAATAATGTCATATTCAAGCAGGGGGATTGGTGTGAAGCACTGGATGGAGACAGGTTTGATCTGATCGTCAGTAACCCACCTTATATCGCTGAAGATCATTCCTGCCTGCGGGAAGGTGATGTGCAGTTTGAGCCGGTGCTGGCTCTCAAAAGTGGACCGGACGGATTGGATGCCATACGTAAAATCATCGAGCAAGCACCTGATCACCTGAACTCTGATGGCTGGCTGATTCTTGAGCATGGCTATGATCAAAAAGAATCCGTACAGCAACTTTTTAGCGAGAAAGGCTTCCAGGCAATCGAAACTTTGCAGGATTATGCTGGTCTTGACAGAGTGACACTGGGACAATGGACTCCAAATGAGAATGTCTGACTGGAAAAAAAAGATACAGGAATCGTGGTTAGAGACACCTCGAGGCTGGGACAAACATGTTCAAAACGTCTATGTCACCTGGTTTGCTTTACACCATAAAAAGATTAATAACGATACTCGTTCACGACACTGGCGACAATATCTAAATTCCGATTCACCGTCGACTGAAGAAACAGAATGAAAGACGAACAGTTACTCCGCTACAGTCGCCAGATCATGCTTCCAGAAATAGACATTGAAGGCCAGCAGAGATTGCTGGAAGCCACTGTTATGCTGATCGGTCTGGGAGGACTGGGGTCACCTGTTTCCATGTATCTGGCTTCAGCTGGTGTTGGGCACCTGATGCTGGTTGATGACGATTCTGTAGAGTTGTCTAACCTGCAACGGCAGATCGTACATTCCACGGCGGATATTGATCGACCCAAAGTTGAGTCGGCCAGAGATCGCCTGCTGGCTCTGAATCCTGACTGCAAAATAACCCTGGTCAACAAACAACTCAATGAAAGTGAGTTGTTACAAAAGACAAAAGATGTCGAGGTAGTGATCGATGGAAGTGATAATTTTCCAACACGCTTTGCGGTCAATCAGGCCTGCTTTATGAATAAAACGCCTTTAGTCTCTGGTGCAGCGATCAGGTTCGAAGGTCAGATGAGTGTTTTTGATCCACGAGAACAAAACAGCCCCTGTTATCGTTGTTTATATAATGATGAGGAAATGGCGACTGAGACCTGTAGCCAGACAGGTGTTGTTGCACCACTTCTGGGCGTCATCGGATCATTACAGGCCATGGAAACAATTAAACTGATTACTGGACTTGGTGAAACCCTGATCGGCAAGCTTTTATTATTTGATGCGGCAACTTCTGAGTTTCAGACCATGCGTTTCAAAAAAGATCCTTGCTGCCCTGTTTGTGGAAAAAGTCAATGATATTCAGACTCCCTCAGACTCTCAGAAACCACATGCTTGATCACGTTTTAGAAACGCCTGAAATAGAAGCCTGTGGCCTGCTCTCTGCCAAAGGATCAGAAACGGTGAGTCTTTATCGAATCCCTAATATTGCAACTGATCCATCCACAACTTTTTATATGGAACCACAGGCACAGATTGCCGCCCTGAAGACCATGCGTCAACACGGTGAACAACTTTGTGGTATCTATCATTCACACCCGAACAGTGAAGCACTTCCCTCTGATCGGGATCTACGACAGGCGGCGTATCCGGGAACGGCTTACCTGATTATTTCTTTAATGAAAGCAGAACCCGAAATTGGCTCGTTTATGTTTGATGGTGAAGCATTCCACGATCTGAAGTTGGAGATTGACTAAGCCGTTTCACTCTAACCAGTTCTCAAGCAGTTTCCCCATCTTTTCAACGCTCATCGGTGGTTTTGATGATTCAAACCAGAGCACTGATTGTGCAGCAATCATCTCAGCCAACGCCTTTCCATTGGTCAGGCCGGACTCATCTCGACAGGCATTCGGCTCTTTAGAAACAATATTCAATGCTGCACCCAAAACTTTTTCCCGATCACTGGATCGTGATCCAGAAATAGCGCTGGCCGGATCAG
>JALSSM010000073.1 GCA_026984275.1 Gammaproteobacteria bacterium | reverse complement strand
ACAACGAATCACTTAAAAACCGACAAACTCCGTGTAGGAAAGAACCTGCTGATACCTGCAGGGGCATTTCCTGAAGCCATTGTTTCTGTTGCAACTGACAACTCTCCCAAAATTCCTGTGTTACAGAATAATAAATACCGTGTGAAAAGTGGAGATTCATTGTGGTTAATCGCAAGGCGATTTGATATTCATGTTCAACAGATCCTGGATTGGAACAAGATCCAGAAAGATCAACCTCTCAAACCAGGTTCAGAGTTGAAAATATTGCTTGAGAAGCCGATACTGGAGGCCGCATTATAAGAAGAGATAATAAAAATGATAAATCTGATAAAAATGCCTCTGCGATGGCTTTTTATACTCCTCTTTAAAGTAAAAGTTGAAGGAATAGAAAATTACCATGCGGCAGGTGATCGCGTTTTAATCGCGTCGAATCATTCTTCCCTCCTTGACGGTGTTCTTCTCTATCTTTTTTTACCTCATCGACCCACTTTCGCAATCAATACTGAAATACATAAACGATGGTATTTCAAACCCTTTTTTAAATTCGTTGATCTTTTTGTTCTTGACCCGCTCAATCCCCATTCTCTGAAATCTCTGATCAAGTTCCTTAAAAACGATAACAAGGCCGTTATTTTTCCGGAAGGTCGGATCACAACAACGGGTGCGCTCATGAAAATTTATGATGGCACTGGCATGGTGGCCGCCAAGGCTGGCGCAACTGTTTTACCCATCGGTATTGAAGGTGGTCAGTTTTCAAAATTTTCAAACATGCAAGGATTATTGAAACTTTCATGGTTTCCACGCATAAAATTAACCATTCATCCACCTGTTGCGATCACGTCTTCAGACAGCAATAACGCCCATCACAGAGTCAGCGCCTCGCAACAGATGACTGACCTCATGCTGGATGTTGCATTCAAAAATGTTGACACCAACAGAACACTTTTTACGGCCATTCTTGATGCTATGCGGATCCATGGTAGTCATAAAATGATTGCTGAAGATATTAACCGTGAGCCAATAACTTTCCGGCAACTTGTTTCACGTAGTTTTATTTTAGGAAAAGCGATTGCAAAAGAAACCTTACCGGGTGAAAGCGTAGGCATCTTATTGCCGAATGCAATCGGTAACCTCGTTACTTTATTAGGCATGCAGTGTTATGGACGAACTCCTGCGATGCTGAATTTTACAGCGGGTCCACAAGGCCTGGTAACGGCCTGTGAAACCGCACTGATTAAGATTGTTTATACATCGAGGGCCTTTATTGAGAAAGGTGAACTTGAAAGCAGTGTTGAGGCCCTGGAAAAGGTCGTGAAGGTGATCTATCTGGAAGATCTACGTGGTGAAATATCAGTCTTTAAAAAGATAGCTGGTTTGTTCAAAGGCCGATTTCCACGTATTGCTTATAGTGTCCGATCAGGTCGTATTAAACCTGATGATCGAGCTGTAATTCTTTTTACATCAGGGTCGGAAGGTATTCCAAAAGGTGTTGTGCTCTCACATAAAAATATTCTCTCAAACTACGCACAGGTTCATACTTATGTAGCGCTCAATCATAAAGATATTCTTCTCAATTTTTTACCCATGTTCCATTCCTTTGGCTTTACTGCCGGAACTATCCTGCCAATACTGGAAGGCACAAAAGTCTTTTTCTATCCAACCCCTTTACATTACAGAATCATCCCGGAACTCTGCTATCAACTGGGAGCCACCGTGATGTTTGGTACCAATACTTTCCTTGCGGGTTATGCGAAATATGCACATCCTGCCGATTTTCAGACCATACGATACCTTGTTGCTGGTGCAGAAAAATTGCAGGATGAGACACGAAAAATCTGGTTTGACAAGTTTGGGATACGCATTCTGGAAGGCTATGGAACCACAGAAGCATCACCGGTGGTATCGATCAATACCCCTCTTTTCTGCAAACCCAATTCGGTGGGGCGTTTGTCACCGGGGATGGATTATTATCTCGAGCCAGTAGAAGGTCTCGAAACGGGAGGTCGTCTGTTTATTTCCGGTCCTAACATTATGAAAGGCTATCTTTTTCATGGTAATGAAGGTGATATCATACCTCCACAAACTGACCGTGGTATGGGCTGGTACGATACTGGAGATATTGTCACGATTGATGAATTAAACTATATAACGATTCAGGGTCGTGCTAAACGTTTTGCTAAAATCGGTGGTGAAATGGTTTCCCTGACACGCGTTGAGGATCTCGCCAATGCAACCTGGCCCGATGAACTCCATGCCGCAGCTGTTATTCCTGACAAGAAAAAAGGTGAACAAATTTATCTGATTACTGAACATGAAAACGCGGAACGGAAAGAACTGGTTAAGCAGGCTAAAAAAGAAGGCCTTTCCGAGCTGGTAGTACCACGTAAGATTATCACTGTAAAATCTGTTCCTGTCCTGGGTACAGGAAAACTGGATTTTGGTGCTATCAATAAAGTGGCAATTAAGGCATTAGAAGAAGGTTGAGTGCCACGGTTTTATTTTCTTTTTTTCTTTTTTCGCCGGGCTTCTTTTTCTGCTTTTAGAGCACGTTTTTTTTCACGTATAAGTACTAATTCTTTAAGTTCTTTTACTTTATCTTCAGGAGTCTCCAGACTGATCTCTCCCAGAATCCCATCTCTGTACTCCATGAGAAAAAGCCGGGACACCTTGTCCAGATCAACCTGACCACCTGAACGTAAACACCCACGTTTTTTACCGATAAGCTCTAATAATTCCAGCTCGACTTCAGGCAAATGATCGATCTCATATCGTGATGAAAGATTATTCGGATAATACTTAATTAAGTAATTAGCCAGATAAAAGGCAACATCAGGGTATTCCATCGCAGTGTCTCTGACGGCGCCAGTACAAGCAAGACGATAACCACTGTTTATATTTTCAACATTTGGCCATAACACACCCGGTGTATCTGACAGAATAATTCCATTATCCAGTTTGATCCGCTGCTGACCTTTAGTTATCGCGGGTTCATTGCCTGTTTTTGCGATTGTTCTTCCGGCCAGAATATTAATCAAAGTAGATTTGCCAACATTCGGAATTCCTACAATCATCGCATGTATCGGTCGGTCATTAAATTTCAGTTTTTGCCTGATCAAACCGGGGAGTTTCTTTATCGTTTCTGGTTGTTTTGTCGTGACTGGAAAAGCCGCTTCTGTTCCCTGCTCCTGATCAAAATGATGTAGCCATTGTTTTGTCATTTCCACATCAGCCAGATCAGTTTTACTTAAAACCTTTATAGCCGGTTTATTCCCACGTATTTCCGCCAGCATTGGGTTTTCGCTACTGAAAGGAATGCGGGCATCCAGAATTTCAATGATCAGATCAACTTTAGGCAAAGTTTCTTTCATCTCTTTTCTGGCCTTGTGCATGTGGCCGGGGTACCACTGAATGTGCATGTCTCTTTCTCTACCTAATATGATGAGGAAAGAATATCAGGAAAGGAAATTAAAACCAGATCCTTTAGAAACTAAATCGAACGGCCCCATAAAGATTAGTATTGTCACGGAACTGACCAAAGAAAGTATGATTATCGCTACCACCAAAAATATTGCCGCCGGCTTCAACACTCCAGCTATCATCAACCTTATAATGGACATGAGGACGCAGATAAAAATCCTGATCCGATGGTGATGCATAAGCAAATAATGACCAGGTCATATTCTGATTATGAGTTAATTTTGTCAGTCGTAGCGTCAATAAGTGACGATTGTGATCGCGAGCAGAAAACCGTGTGGGAAGAGTAGATAGATATTCATCATAATCTGACATTCTTTCAAGATAATACTGTAGGCCCATGGTCAGATTTTTTCCGATCTCCAGCTCATATCCTGCAAGAAACCGGAACTCACTATTATTAATAAATGGATCGGTACCATTCTGATCATCACTTGAGTCATAGTATCCAATTTCGAGACTAGCTATGCCCTTTCCTGCAGGCAAGCGTATGCTGGCACCATAAACTTGTAGATCAGGAAAAATGGCCTTGCCAGAAACAGGATCAAAACCACCGGGGCTTTTCCAGAAACCATCATAGACATAGAGTGCTGCCTCGATCACACCGAAATTTTTATACAGCCGTAATGACAATTCATCATCCGAGAAATAATTATCGGGCTTATTCGTCTGAACAATCGCATTACTGCCGGTCAGACCATTGACCTGTGGGCTGAAAAAAGAGATTCTGCTGCCATCAATAAATCGATCAGCATCAAAACGAGGCATGTAAATCACGTCGAGATTAGCGATGTCACTGAAAAATGCCAGCTTGATCGCATCGGAAGGCGCTTTAAGATATTCGACATCACGTCCGATAAAAAATGCCTGCCAGTCTTTTGGAAAGAGATCATTTATAAATAACAGATCACCCGTCCCCCAGGTCAGGATCTGGCGTCCAAATTTAACATCCATAAAATCTGTTGGGGTGAATGATAAATTCGCTTCACGTAAATCAATCCAGCCCTGGCCGGTTTCGAGATCAATATTATGGGAGTCTGCAAGATCATCATAAATAAGATCAGTGACCAGATGCAGATTAACGGAACTGATCGATTGCTCCAGATCAAGCTGCAACCGAGTCTCCGTCATTGAGCGATCATCTTCAAACTGATCATCCTGAGT
>JALSSM010000072.1 GCA_026984275.1 Gammaproteobacteria bacterium | reverse complement strand
TCGAAGAAAACCCGTCGATCACCGTTTATGATACTTCCGGCCCTTATACTGATCCGACCGTAGAGATCGATATTCGTAAAGGATTACCAGCATTGCGTGCGGAATGGATCAAGGAAAGAAATGATACACAACAGCTTGACGGTCTGACATCAGAATATGGTCAGCAACGGGCAGGTGATTCAACTTTAGAACATTTGCATTTCACTCGAACTCTGCAACCACAGAGGGCTGTTGCAGGTGCTAATGTGTCACAAATGCACTATGCGAAAAAAGGTATGATCACGCCGGAAATGGAATACATCGCCATTCGTGAAAACCAGCGTATCGAGGAAATTCAGGATCAGACATTATTGCGCCATTATCCGGGGCGTAGTTTCGGCGCAAAAATCCCGAAACTGATCACACCGGAATTTGTTCGGGATGAAGTTGCAAAAGGGCGTGCGATCATTCCAGCCAATATCAACCATCCGGAAAGTGAACCGATGATCATTGGTCGAAATTTTCTGGTTAAAATCAATGCGAATATTGGTAACTCTGCTGTTAGTTCATCCATCGAAGAAGAAGTGGAAAAAATGACCTGGGCGATCCGTTGGGGTGCTGATACGGTGATGGACTTGTCGACGGGTAAGAATATCCACGAAACACGCGAATGGATCATCCGAAATTCACCCGTGCCCATTGGTACTGTGCCTATCTATCAGGCACTGGAAAAAGTCGATGGTAAAGCCGAAGAACTCACGTGGGAGATGTACAGGGATACTTTGATCGAACAGGCCGAGCAGGGTGTGGATTATTTTACGATTCATGCAGGCGTACGTCTGCCCTATATCCCGATGACGGCCAATCGTGTCACCGGTATTGTTTCACGTGGTGGATCGATTCTCGCCAAATGGTGTCTCGCGCATCACAAAGAGAATTTCCTCTATACCAACTTTGAAGAGATCTGCGAAATCATGAAGGCCTACGATGTAGCCTTCTCACTGGGTGATGGTCTGCGTCCGGGATCCATCGCCGATGCGAATGATGAAGCTCAGTTTGCTGAGCTGGAAACGCTGGGTGAACTGACAAAGATTGCCTGGAAACACGATGTGCAGGTCATGATCGAAGGGCCGGGACACGTGCCTATGCAGGGTATCAAAGAAAACATGACTAAAGAACTCGATGAATGTCATGAAGCGCCATTCTACACACTGGGTCCTCTGACGACCGATATTGCCCCCGGTTATGATCACATCACCTCGGCGATAGGGGCTGCCATGATCGGCTGGTTCGGAACCGCCATGCTTTGTTATGTGACACCCAAAGAACATCTTGGTTTGCCGGATAAAGATGATGTGAAAGAAGGCATCATTACCTACAAGATCGCAGCCCACGCCGCCGATCTGGCAAAAGGACATCCGACGGCACAGATCAGAGACAATGCCCTGTCAAAAGCTCGATTTGAATTCCGGTGGGAAGATCAGTTTAATCTTGGCCTCGATCCGGATCGTGCTTGCGAATTCCACGATCAGACACTGCCAAAAGAAGGACATAAATCAGCGCATTTTTGTTCAATGTGTGGGCCTCATTTCTGCTCCATGAAGATCACTCAAGAAGTGAGAGATTATGCCGAAGATCAGGAACAGGGCATGAAAGAAAAATCGATTGAGTTTAAACAAATGGGTAGTGAGATCTATCTTCCGGAATAAATATGGCATCATCTAAACGAGAATTCATTCCACTTAATATCTGCGTCCTGACAGCCAGTGACACACGATCAGAAAAAGATGATAAATCAGGTAAGTTGCTGGTCAAACGCCTGGAAAACGCCGGGCATCAGTGTCAGGACAAGATTATTGTCCCCGATGATATCTATCAGATCCGGGCAGCAGTGGCTTGCTGGATCGCTGATCAGGATGTCAATGTTGTGATCACAACAGGTGGAACCGGTGTCACAGGACGTGATGGTACACCTGAAGCTGTTAGTGTACTTTTCGATAAACAACTGGATGGTTTTGGAGAACTGTTTAGAACCATATCCGTTGAAGATATTGGTACTTCATCTCTACAGTCCCGCGCACTCGCGGGTGTGGCAAACGGTACTTATATTTTCGTCCTGCCAGGTTCATCCAATGCCTGTGCTACCGCATGGGATAAAATAATCCAACACCAACTGGATTATCGAACTCGTCCTTGTAATTTGGCTGAATTGATCCCCCGTTTAAAAGAAACCTAGATGAACCGACCAGATTAATCGATAAGTTTTAAACTGCTTGAATGATAAACAAATTACATATATAGTGTATATACACTATGAATCGAGTCAATAACACAACTATTACAGATACAGCAATAGCAACAAGTTGTCTTTGTACAAAACTCAGGGCAACCAGCAGAAAGGTGAGTCGTGCCTACGATAATGCTTTGAGACCGATTGGTTTGAATGCGAACCAGTTTTCCATCTTGGTCGCAATCAGTCTTCTCGGACCCGTATCTATTACTGATTTGTCAGAAAAGTTAGCCATGGAAAGAACTACACTGACCCGAAATCTTCGTCCTCTGGAGAAAGAAGGCATTGTACATCTACAGGACGGTTATGGGCGTACACGCGAATTAACGTTAACAGTAAAAGGCAAAAAGTTATTAAATGATGCCAGGCCATTGTGGAATTCAGTGCAATCAAAACTGGTAGAACAACTTGGAAATACTGATACAGAAATGATCAGCCAATTACTTAAGCAGATTTTGAATCTTGAAATTTCAACATAATATTTTTTTGACCTTATATAGTGTATATACACTATATAAGGATCTTACTTCTACTATATGAGGATTAATACAAATGCAAACTCTCCAAGAAAGAAGTAAAGCCTGGCGGTTTTTCTGGGCAATCACTGCACGACCAAAACTCATCCTGATGATCAGTTTGCTGGTTATCATCGGAACGGCTGTTTTCATACCAAAGTTGTCAATCGATTCGAGAGCAGAGTCATTTCTGCCGGATGATGAGCCAGCGCTGCTATATCGTGATCAGGTTGAAGAAACCTTCGGTTTGAAAGATCCCATGGTGATCGCCGTCATCAATAAGGGAGAGCAGGGTGTATTTAATCCCCAGACCTTACAACTTGTCCAATGGTTAACGGATGAAGTGATGAAAATGCCGGAAGTGGACAGGGAACGGGTTGTTAGTCTTGCAACGGAAGACAATATCACTGGTAATGAAGAGGGTATGCTGGTGGAACCCTTTTTTGAAACCCCACCACAGACACAGGAAGAAGCGAACAAGGTTCGGGCGGCAGTCATGGACTTCCCCCTTTATCTCGGTAGCCTGGTGGCACGTGATGGTTCAGCAACTTTGATCGTCATGGAGATGCTGAATGATGATGACGCGCCCCAAGTCTATGAAGATCTGCTGGCTTTAGTCGAACGTGCACCGACACATGGTGAAAGCATACATGTGGCTGGAGATGGTGCTGTTTCGGGTTATCTCGTGACTTATATCAATGCGGATGCGGCACGTTTGGTCCCTATTTCTGTCGTTATCATTACCTTGCTCTGTTTACTCTCTTTTCGTAGCTGGCGAGGTACATTAATTCCCGGTGTAGTGATTTTGTCAGCGGTGGCGTCTGCAGTTGGGTTAATGGCCGCTGCGGGTGTTCCCGTTTATGTCATTACGACAAGCATGCCTATTTTACTAGTCGGTGTTGCTGTTGCTGATTCTATTCATGTTCTCAGCCAGTATTATGAAGAACTGGCCAATCATCCCGATCATGATCAGCGCGAATTGGTTGTGCGCACCATGGTGTTGATGTGGCGTCCCGTTCTCATTACCACGTTGACTTCGATGGTTGGTTTTCTCGGCGTATCTGTTTCTTCTTATATGCCGCCTATGCAGGCATTTGGTTTGTTCTCAATGATCGGACTGGGAATGGCCGGTTTGTTCTCACTTACATTTGTTCCCGCGGCATTAGTTTTGTTAAAACCAATCCATAGCCCTGCTTTTAAATCAGGTGAGCGTGGCCTGCAAACTGATTACTTCAGCCGAATAATGAACAGAGTTGGTCAATGGGTGCTTGGACATACAAAGACTGTTCTTGTTCTGGCATTAATCGTCAGTGTGCTTGGCGTGCTGGGCGCACTAAAACTGGAAGTCAATGAATCATGGGTTGAAAATTTCCGGACATCAGAACCGATCTTTCTGGCTGACAAAGCGATCAACCAGACATTAGATGGTACCAATACTCTCGATATCGTTATCGAAACGCCAAACAACGAAGATCTGTTTCGTCCGGAGAATCTACGCCGGATTGAAACTTTACAGCAATTTGTAGAGACCTTGCCTCATGTCAAGGGAAGCACTTCGATCGTTGATTACATCAAGCAGATGAACCGATCATTAAATGAAAACAAACCGTCTGCCTATGTGATCCCTGATGATGCTGATCTAATCTCCCAGTATTTTCTGCTCTATTCAGCCAGTGGTGATCCCACCGATTTTGAAGAGGAAATTGATTATGACTACCGCATGGCACTGGTACGAGTACGGATGGATTCCGCACGTTACCAACAGGATAAAGTGGTCGTGGAGGCAACCCAAAAATACCTCGATCGCGTTTTCAATACCGACACAATAAAAGCCACCTTATCCGGACGCGTAAATGTAGATTAT
>JALSSM010000071.1 GCA_026984275.1 Gammaproteobacteria bacterium | reverse complement strand
GTCACTTGATCTGATCCGCCAGTTCAAACATCAACATCCTGAAATACCAACCAAGTCGGGCATCATGCTGGGGCTGGGTGAAACGCTTGAAGAAGTCTGTACAGTGCTACGTGATCTTAAAGAACATGGCTGTGACATGATCACGCTAGGTCAATATCTGCAACCCAGCAGACATCACTTACCTGTTGCCCGCTATGTCAGTCCAGAAGAGTTTGATGATCTGGCAAACTTCGGTCATCAACTGGGTTTTAAAAACGTTGCCAGCGCCCCCATGGTACGCTCTTCATATCATGCCGATCTCCAAGCAGGGAAAGCCTAGTTGGAAACTTACGTTCTTTACATTATAAAAGCATTCATCTTACCACCGGGCATCAACATTCTGGTCGGTCTGCTGGGTGTTTTTATGCTCAGACGCTATTGGAAAACAGGGAGAATACTGATCCTGCTTTCACTGTTTTCTCTTTACTTGTTAAGTACCGGTTTTGTCAGTATGAAACTGGCAAAGATGGTTGAAACAATCCCCGCACTTCCCCCTGAATTACCGGCTGATTCAGATCGGCAGGCAATCATTATTCTGGGTGGAGGTCGTTATGTATCCATGCCGGAATATGGAAAACCAGTGCCTTATGCCACCGTTCTGGAACGATTACGCTACGCTGCCCACATTCAAAAACAAACCCATCTTCCAATCCTGATTTCTGGTGGACGTGTTTTTCCAACGGAACGATCTGAAGCGTGGATCATGAATCAGGCACTGATTGATGACTTTGGGATCGAGGCTAAATGGCTGGAAGAGTCGAGTAAAAATACCGCACAAAATGCAGCAAACAGTTTTGAGATCCTCAAAAAAGAAAATATCGATCGTATCTACCTTGTCACCCATGCACGACACATGAAAAGAGCAACAGAGATTTTTGAGCACACGGGGTTTAATGTGATCCCGGCACCAACCATCTATTTATCGGCTGGCACGAATAAACTACCTTTTATGCAATGGATCCCAAACTCACGATCGCTGGATCTCAGCCGAAATATGTTACATGAAATGATTGGTCACTGGTGGTACAGATTCCGGTATCGTTAACAATAAGACAGTCCTTAATCTGTTAAATAACTTGAACTCGAAATAAGAGATAGCCATCCTTATCCCGTGTTCAGGTTAAATAATAATCAGCTCTGCTTTTAAAGCACCCGCCTGTTTCAATGCCTCAAGAATCGCCACCAGATCACCCGGTGCGGCACCGACACTGTTCACCGCATCAACAATATCTTTTAATGACACACCCGGATCAAACATAAACATTCGTGCATCTTCTTCGGTAACGACAATATCCTGCTTTGGAACGACCACTGTTTCACCATTAGAAAGCGCTCCCGGTTGACTGACGATTGGATTATTACTGATCGTAACCGACATACTTCCGTGAGTAACAGCTGCAGCCGAAACAGTGACATTACGACCGATGACGACCGTTCCTGTTCTGGAGTTCACAATAATTCTTGCCGGTGCTTCACCGGGTTCAAAAGTAAGATTTTCAATCATTGAGACAAAGCCGACGCGTTGCGCTTTATCTTTCGGTGCGATCACACTGACCGATGATCCATCAATACAAACAGCACTGCCCTCTCCCAGATTCGCATTGATCACCTCTGCCAGCCTGGTGGCCGTCGTGAAATCCGGTTCATGCAGATTAAAAACAATATGGTTACCCATGCCAAAAGAATTGGGAACAACACGTTCTACCGTTGCTCCGTTTGGGATACGTCCAACGCTGGGGATATTCACTGAAATTTTTGATCCATCTGATGACTCTGCACCAAAACCACCAACCACAAGACTGCCCTGCGCGATCGCATAAACCTGACCATCTGCACCTTTCAACGGTGCCATTAATAAATTACCACCACGCAGACTTTTAGAGTTGCCTAATGAAGACACAGTGATATCTATTTTCTGTCCTGGTTTGGCAAAAGGAGGCAACGTCGCCTGCAACATAACAGCGGCTACATTTTTAAGTTGTGGATTAATATTCGCTGGAATCGTTACACCTAACTGGTTCAACATGCTCTTGACACTCTGAACAGTAAAAGGTGTCTGATTGGTTTTATCACCCGTTCCATCCAACCCTACAACAATACCATAACCAACCAGCTGATTATCACGTACCCCGGCTATGGAAGTCAGATCTTTAATTCTTTCTGCGGCAACATTATGGGTCGATAAAATCAGCAGAATATAAAAACAGGTTTGGATAATTTTCCGGCATTTCATATTTTTATTCACTCTAGAAAGGAGAAAAAGCGCCAATAAAGAATCTTGCTAACCAACCCATCTTGTTCGCATTTGCAATCGTACCGTCACCGTTATAAACGATCGTTGCATCAGCCAGTTTAGTTGATAACACCGTATTATTCGGACCAATATCATAAGGCCGTACGATGCCTGCAATTTTGACGTATTCATTGCCTTCATTAAAATTAAATCGTTTTTCTCCACGCACGATCAGATTGCCATTCGGAAGAACATCAGCAACCGTCACCGTAATATCACCGGTCAGACTGTTACTCTGACTACTTTTTCCTGATCCGGAAAAAGCATGGCTTGAGCTAAGACTGGACTCCAGAGAGTTACCACTATTACTGGCCAGTGGTACGATCCCAAGCGCATTAAACTGAGGGGTAGAACCGTAGATCGTTGGATTCTTGATGGCTGTTTCCTGTGTGCGTGATGAATCAGTCTTGGCTGATTTTGACGCATTGGTTTTTTCTGCCAGACGAATTGTAATGGTGTCTCCAATTCGACGGGCTTTCATGTCTTCGTACAGAATAATCTCACGGCCTGCTTTATAGATGGAACCTGTCGCCATCTGCACTTCATCAGCCCTGTGGTAATCCACGATCGGCATACTGGGAGCAAATTCAGGATCATGCTTTGGTGCCGTACTACAACCTGACAAAAGTGTCAGCGTCAAGATCAAAGCGACACCATAATAATGAAGTGAAAGTGAATATATCTTGTTCATAATCTTCTCAATTTATTTATAGATTCTGACTCACGTACTGCAACATCTGATCCGTTGTCGAAATCGCTTTGGAATTCATTTCATACGCTCGTTGTGTTTCGATCATATTGACAAGTTCTTCAACCACATTGACGTTAGAACTTTCGAGTGAACCCTGTGCAAGAATTCCTACCCCCTCAGTGCCCGGTACAGCAGCTGTGGGTGCTCCACTGGAAAGTGTTTCCTTAAACAGGTTCTGACCAATCGGTTGTAATCCAGCCGGGTTGATAAAATCTGACAAATTAATGGTACCGATCGTCGATGGCGCACTTTGACCTGCAATCTGCACCGTCACTACACCATCTGATCCGATTGTGATGTTCTGTGTTTGTTCAGGAATATTTATTTCAGGATTTAATAATTTATAGCCATTAGATGTCACCAGATCACCATCTTTATTCAGCTCAAAAGACCCATCTCTGGTATAACCTGAGCTCCCATCAGGCAACTGGATTTCAAAGAAACCTCGTCCCTGTATCATCAGATCCAAAGAGTTCTCAGTCTGAACGGCATTTCCCTGTGCGTGAATTTTCTCGGTTGAAACCACACGAACACCGGTGCCCAACATGAGTCCGGATGGTAGTTCAGAATTTTGTGAAGATGATGCTCCGGGCTGACGTACTGTTTGATACATCAGATCTTCAAAGGCAGCACGGCCACGTTTAAAACCGGTGGTATTGACATTCGCCAGATTATTGGAGATGACCCCCATACGAGTTTGCTGGGCATCCAGTCCTGTTTTTGCGATCCATAAAGCGGGTACCATGTTAAATCTCCTGTTTAATTACTCTAATTCGTTACAAGTTCTATGCCAGTCTCATGATCTGAGCAGCGGCAGAATCATTTTCTTCGACAGACTTCATCGCCTTGATTTGCATTTCAAACTGACGTTGTAAATTGATCATATTGACCATTTCGGCAACGGCATTGACATTACTGCCTTCCAGTGATCCGGGAATGATTTCAACCACAGCATCTGCTGGTGCATCGCTACCGTCTTTCATTCGGAAAAGACCGTCTTCACCCTTTACCAGATCTGACAATTGTGGGTTGACCAGTTTGATTCGATCCACTTGAGCCAGTGTATTGGCCGCCTGGCCAACGGGACGAACGGAAACAATACCATCGATGCCAAGCTCAACCTTCTCAGAAGGTGGTAATGCAATTGGGCCACCTTCGCCAAGAATCAACTGCCCGGCCCCATTTTCCAGCAACCCACTGGCATTGATCCTCAGATCACCCCGTCGTGTATAAGCCTCGCTGCCATCCGCAGCAATGACCGCAATAAAGCCGTCACCATTAATGGCAAAATCCAGTTCATTTCCGGTAAATTGAGCACTGCCATGATCAAAGTTAATACCCGGTCGTTCTGTCATGGCATATACCCGTGACGGATGACCTTCACCAAAAACGGGCATACTGCGAGCGGCCGCCAGATCGGCCTTGAAACCTGTGGTATTCACATTGGCCAGATTATGTGTCGAGATGGCCTGCGCCTGCATGGTTTGCTTGGCGCCTGACATAGCGAGATAGAGCATACGATCCATAGTGATTTACCTGTTTATTCCGTTATTACCGAATATTAATGAC
>JALSSM010000070.1 GCA_026984275.1 Gammaproteobacteria bacterium | reverse complement strand
CTCTTTTTACAACACCGAATGGTGATCAATCTGAATATGCAGTGGCGGGTTTCGATATGGCTCCTGTACCTTTGCCCCCAGCCGTCTGGTTAATGGGATCGGCTATGGTTTTTCTGTTCAGAAAAAGAAGAGTTGATTAATCAGCTGTTCCTTAACAACAAGCTCGACTAACTTGATCCTGCAGGTGAAGGATCAAGAACAATGTTTTTACTCAGATAGAATCACATCTGATTCTACTTCTATCTTCAGATACTCCCGCCTTTGCACTAAGATTTCTCTCAGATCTGTCGTCATAAGGAGACACTATTTAGCGTCACGATTAGTATTTTTTGTTTAAAAAAATATAACCATATGATTCTTATGAAAAAATATAGTTGGTATGAGTTATGCTAATGTTTAAGTAAGCCGAAATAAGCTTACAGGCTAAAATTGATGAAAAATGACTTTATCATCAAGTAAAAAATACTTAATTTTCAGGAAGAGAATTAATTTAATAAGGACATTAATATGGATATACAATCAAAATTTCTTGGTGCAATTGCTTCCATAGCGATTGGTACTTTAGTCTCTACTACGACTTCTGCATTTACCCTCAATTCTGATCTGGGACCACTGGATATCGATTTTCGTACGACTGACTGGCAACCTGCGCATGGGCAAGCCGATTATTCTGTAGGTGGCGTGACAGTGTTTGCCTATGACTTAATTTCTATTCCTGTTTCTGATCCAACACCAGGTTCATTATTTTGGGAAAATGATGGATTTGGTGTATCTGGAGGAGCGCAGAACGATGAGATAGATGGCCCGGAAGGAATAGCGGTTGTTGCTGGATCTCTTAGTCAACGATCAGTGAATCGGCAGGCACCATCTATTACTGCTGTCGGTGCCTGGTTGAATGATTTTTTTGCAACGACCGGAAGCGGAGGCGCTGCTGAAACTGGTCAGCTTTCCTTTTTCAGTTTGGGTTCAAACTCACCTTTCAAAGTGATTGATTTTACCAGCGATGTTCCCAACCTGCCGGGTTCTGATGATTATGCGTTTTATCTGGATTTTGGAGAGGCTGTGACCTTTGGAGCGGCTCTTTTTACAACACCGAATGGTGATCAATCTGAATATGCAGTGGCGGGTTTCGACACGGCTCCTGTACCTTTGCCCCCAGCAATCTGGTTGATGGGATCAGCAATGGTTTTTCTGTTCCGTAAAAGGAAGAGTTAAAGAATAATAACAAAATAATATAGGCTCAATTGACCCTGCGAAAGCAGGGTTTTTTTTATTCAGGGATTGGAATATCTTCTGACCAGACTCCAGATCAGCAATGTAAATTCTGGACAGTTAAATCGGGGCTCTCCGGGGATGACTAATAATAATCTTTTGCCACCAATATAGAGTGGCCAGGTTCCAATCCGACTGGAGCCAGAGGAGTCCATAGCTCCCCAGCCATGAATCGTTAATCCGAAATGTTTTTCCAGACGCTTTTCATGGCGATCCTGAATAGCAACGAGATCAGCACTGAGTGCAGAAAGCATTTCAGCAGTATCAGTGTCGAATCCACAACGAGCCAGCACACAACCAACATCATCAACCAACAGGGCTTTTCCTGTCGTTGATAAGGAAGCCAGCAGAATCTCTATCATGGTACCGAACCCGGAACCCGGTAAAAGAAGCGGTTCCTCAACGCCTTCAATCCAGGCTAATTCCTGTGCCTGATGAAGAAGTGAAAGTGTAGACTCGATACTACCAGCGCCTGACCAGTCAACTAACTGCCCGATCACTGGTTTGGGCGTTTCTTCCTGTTGCAGAAGTCCAAGCAGTAGATCTCGAAGAGGTTCTCTGACTGGACTGGAGACAGCATAAAAAGCACCTGCTGGTGTCGGGGCGATATAGATATTATCTGCGAATTTATAGTCTGCCATAATACCTGATCAGCTTTGTGAAAAATATTTTTCAGTTTCCAGCCATTTTTCCTGCGAGGTAAGTGCTTTACCCGTAAGACGCGTTGTCATTGTTATAAATGCTTTTTTCATCTCATGAGTTTGGTAAAGCTCGAGAAGTTCATAGGCAATTTCAAGATCAGAAGGATCTTCTTCAAGTGCTGTTTCAAGAATTATCTGAGCAGTTTCTATTTCTCCAAGAGACAGTTTTTCACGGGCTGATGATAAGGAGTTGTATATTTGTCCATCAGCAAATTCTCTTGTCACAATATCTGTTTTTGAGGAGATTCCTTTAGATAACCGGGATTCATTTGTTGGTATTAACTGAGTTGCATTGATTCCTGATCGTAAATGGTTTTTGATAAAGCTTGCGTGTTCATCTTCAAGAAGATCATAAGTCGGTCTGAGAATCGATTTTTTCAGATCAAGACCTTTAGAACCCAGAATAATGAATAAGTCAACGACGGCACCAAAATAGGCATCTTCATTTTTTAAGACATAGTTAAGATAAATACGTTGTATATGTGAAAGTAAATCTCTCGGGTTTCGTTTGATCTTTCTGGCCAGGAAGTCTGCATATGCCTTTCGCTGAGCTGGATGACTGAATTTTGGCAGCAGGTTTTTAATGGCTGGCAGCAGGCTGGGGTCGAACGGATATTCGTCTGAAATTTGCCGATCCACAGCTGCTGAATTATTTGCGAAAATAGAACCCATGTGTTGATATTTCTTATCCTGAAATCTTGATAACTACTATAACATATTGTTTATGGTATCTGATCCGGTAAGAGTTTTTATGATAAATCTGGATCAGAAGGGATTGTGATTTTTCCTGTAATGATCCCTTCCAGTGTATCAACATAAAGATGTGATTCGATTTGTCTTACTTTCTCCCGAATACTTTCGAGTGTTTCGTGATCAGTAAGAGATACCTTTTGTTGATTAATGATTGGACCCTGATCATATTCTTCAGTCACAATATGGACGGTTGCTCCTGTTTCTTTTTCATTATTCTCCAGAACCGCAGCGTGTACATGATCACCATACATACCTTTCCCGCCATATTTCGGTAGTAGAGAAGGATGAATGTTCAGAATTTGATTATGAAATTCAGACAATGTTTCAGGTCCTAGTTTTTTCATATAGCCAGACAGGAGTAAAAGATCAACATCATGCTTTTTCAGAGTTGAACAGATGACCTTATCCAGTTCTTCTAAATTATTATGAGTCTTGCTACTCAAATAATAGGCAGGCAGGCCATATTCCTCTGCATTCCGGAAAGCATTTGCATTCTTGTTATTACAGATCAGAACGGTTGGATTGACAGGCATGCCTTTTTTTATGGCCTGGAGTACAGAAACCATGCCACTACCATTATATGAAGCCATAAAACCGATATTGAGCATATAAAATTCCTTTCCAAGTCTGTGAATAATCAACTTGAAATTATGCCATACTATCAGTCGAAAGTTTTTTCTGAAAATAAAGAAACACACGCTTATAATTTTTCATACACTGAACGAATGATCATTCCTGATCAGGAGGAGAATCATGGCCAGTATCACTTTAAATGGAACCCCGATAAATACCTGTGGCGATTTACCAGCCGTCGGTACGTCAGCACCGGATTTCACATTGGTAAACGGATCATTGTCGGATGTTAGCCTTGCAGATTATGCGGGTAAAACAAAAATTTTGAACATAGTCCCCAGCCTTGATACACCAACTTGTGCAACCTCTACTCGAAAGTTTAATCAACAGGCTGGTGATTTGGATAACACCGTTGTGCTGATCGTGTCAGCCGATCTTCCTTTTGCTCAAGGACGATTTTGTGAAGCTGAAGGTTTGAAAGATGTGATCCCATTATCAACCATGCGATCGTGTTTTGCAGATGATTATGGTGTACGAATTATTGATGGCCCACTGGCTGGACTGACTGCCCGTGCAGTGGTCATTATTGATGAAAATGATGAGGTGATTTATGCACAGCTGGTGGGCGAGATCGCTGATGAACCTGATTACGATCAGGCTTTGGCTGCCATTACATAATTTAGGAGGCTGCCAGAATTAGGGGATCGTCGCAGTAGGCTCTTCCTGAATCCGACAGCCTCCTGGTTCCTTAAAGGATTTTTTTTGCAATAACAGGAGAATTAACCTTGCAAAGAACAGCACTTTTTAGCATACACCAACGTCTTGGTGCTCGTATGGTGGAATTTGCTGGTTGGGAAATGCCCCTGAATTATGGATCTCAGATCGAGGAGCATCATATTGTCCGCAGGTCGGCTGGAATATTTGATGTTTCACACATGATGGTTACAGAAATCAAAGGTAGCGAGGCACAGTCTTATTTAAGAAAGCTGTTGGTCAATGATGTCATCAAACTTGATCAGCCTGGCCGGGCACTTTATTCCTGCATGCTTAATGAAAACGGTGGAATTATTGATGATCTGATCGTTTATTTTCTTGAAGATAATCATTATCGAATCGTTTCCAATGCAGGAACGCGTGAAAAAGTCAGTCAGTGGTTGAATCAATCTTCGGATAATTTTGATGTACAAATAACCCCGTCGAATGATCAGTCGATCATTGCCTTTCAGGGGCCAGAAGCGCGAGGACTCCTATCTCAGGTTCTCGATCAAGTTGCAGATAAAATTGATGATCTGCAATCATTTCATTCTTTCCAGTGGCATGATCTTTTTATAGCCTGCACCGGTTATACAGGTGAAGATGGC
>JALSSM010000069.1 GCA_026984275.1 Gammaproteobacteria bacterium | reverse complement strand
ATCCTTTAACACTCAAGGCACGTTGTACCTCAAAATTACGAAAACGCCCTGGACGGACAGAGTTTCAACGAGGCATTCTGGAAACAGCAGAAAATGGTGAGCTGGTGGTTCATAAAACTGGCCAACAAGGATCAGGTATCCTGCGATCGATGTCAGAAGCGAATTGTTTTATCGTGTTGCAAAAAGAATCCAGTGGCATTGAGAAAAATACCATCGTCGATGTACAGCCATTTTCAGGTCTGATTTAAGGTCATCAGATGTTCTGCTACGCAGCGTGGTAATGCCTGCAGATTGTAACCACCTTCCAGTAACGAGATCAGCCGACCTTCTGAATATTGATCAGCAACCTCCATCATTCTTTGCGTCATCCAGCCAAAACATGCTGTGCTCAGGCAGACCTCTGCCAGTGGATCAGCCCTGTGTGCATCAAATCCAGCAGAAATAAGCACAGCATCAGGTTTAAACTGATCAATCTTTGGTAAAATCTTTTCCTGAAAAGCTGACTGATAGTCAACATCAAGGGCACCCGCATTCATCGGGCAATTCAGAATTGAACCTTTACCCTTTCCCTCACCTGTTTCTGATCGTGATCCAGTACCGGGGTAAAAAGGATATTGATGCAAACTGATATACAACACAGAGGGATCTTCCTGAAAACTGTGCTGAGTACCATTGCCATGATGAACATCCCAGTCCAGGATCAGGATCTTCTCAAGTTCATATTTCTGTTGAAGGTAACGTGCAAGGATCGCAATGTTATTAAACAGACAAAACCCGAGAGCCAGACCTTGCTCGGCATGATGTCCCGGTGGTCTGATCAAACCAAAACCATTGTCGATCGCTTTACCCATCATCCGATCGGCCAGTTCCAATGTGGCGCCGACAGCTTGCAGGGCAACATCGTAAGAGCGATCGCAAATACTAACATCCGGTGAGTCGAGCATTGATGCTCCCTGCAGACTCGCACGCCGCACACGTTCGATATAATCAAGACTATGATTCAGAAGGATAATTGATTGATCGGCTGAGCGGGGATGACTTAAATAAACAAGTTGATCAAACCATGGTTGTTGAGTGAGATAGTTGATGGTTTCTGAAAGGCGAGCCGGGCATTCAGGATGTCCCTGCCCCGTGTCATGATCAAGGAATAATTGATCGTAGAATAATCCTGTCGCCATGACGAGTCATTATATTCCAGAGATCAGGGTACGGCTATCAACGTTGTCGATGCTGAGTGACTAATCTTCTGCCTGCACGTGTCAGAAAGCCTTCTTCATTCACATAGCCATGTGCTTTTGCCAATTCGAGAAGATGGCTGGAGGCACCATTTGTAATATAGACAGACCCATCTCCATAGTGATTTTTTAGCAATTCCAGCATGCCGAAATAATCAAGCGTTGCTTCCATTTTATTGACTTCTTCAGTGATAAGCATTTTTCTACTCAATTGTTATTTCTCTTGTATCTCTCAATTTATCGGTCAATACATAATAATAAAGATAGAAAAAAACGGAATTGGTTCACAGTTCAGGAAACTATCAACAGTTTTCTCTAAAAAACTTTTCAACCTCATCCGGATCGGTCACCTTACGCATAGGTGGTAATGATGAAAGAAAAACCCTGCCATAGGATTTTGATCGAATGCGCGGATCACAAATCATCAGAACACCCGTGTCATTCACATCCCGAATCAAACGACCAACCCCCTGTTTCAGTGTGATCACAGCTTCTGGAAGCTGGTATTCCATAAATGGATTCCTGCCTTGCTTGCGCATCGCAGCCAGCCGCGCCTGCATAACGGGTTCACCCATTGAGGCAAAAGGTAGTTTGTCGATGATCACACAAGACAAGGCTTCACCACGAACATCGACACCTTCCCAGAAACTACTGGTTCCCAGTAACACGGCTGAAGATATATTCCTGAAACGTTCAAGTAATTCAGCTTTTGGTGCTTCACCCTGGATCAGTAATGTGAAATCAAGTTTGTCTGCAAAGAGTTCTGCCGCTTCTTTTAAAGCTCTGTGGCTGGTAAAAAGCACAAATGCCCGGCCCTGACTGGCTTGTAAAACAGGAATCGAAGCATCCACAACAGCCGATGTATAGAGATGATGATTAGGTTCTATTCCGAGACTGGGCAAGTACAACAAAGCCTGGTTTGAATAATCAAATGGACTGTCCCACCGTTGTGTTTCTGCATCATCCAGACCTAAACGATGTGCGAAATAATTGAAACTTTCACCCACGGCCAGCGTTGCAGAAGTAAAAATCCAGGCACATTGATAGCGCTGTCTGCGCGCCTGGAACAGTTTGGAAATTTCCAGTGGTGTGATATTCAGTACAAAAGCCCGTTGATACGTTTCGAACCATTGCAAAGTATCTTCAGATAAATCCTGATCTTCAGCTGCCTGATCGGTGAAATTCATCAACCGGCCAAGCATCGACTCCGTCCTGGTCAGGCAGTTTTCTATCGATCGGCCTCTTTCGGCGGCAGGTACTAAACTCTCTTTCAGGCTCTGAAGTTTTTCAATCAAATCCTGCAAGCCTGATTTCACTTCCGGTTTATTTTTGATTTCTCGCCAGGGTGCTCGCTGTTTTGCCCGCCCCATCGATAAACGAAAATCTCTGGTTGCTTTTTCCAGATCGTTGCTGGCATCTTCTATGTTGGGCATATCCGAAGCATCATTCAGATAAGCGGTAAAGACATCCCGCGACAGATCCAGCAGTTGCCGACTCGTCACTGTGGAGCCAAAAAACAGAGAGGCGATGTCGTGTAATTGATGAGCCTCATCGAAGATCACGGCTTCAGCGCCGGGAAGTACTTCACCAAAACCACCTTCACGCAAAGACATATCCGCCATGAACAAATGATGGTTGACGACCAGAATATCTGCATCATTGGCCTCTTTTCTGGCTTTATAGACATAACAATCACTAAACTGAGGGCATTCCTGCCCGAGACAGTTATCAGCGGTTGAGGTCACCATTGGCCAGATCGTCGAATCTTCCGGCACAGAACTGAGTTCAGCAACATCACCAACAAGCGTTTTTTCGGCCCACTCACGAATCGTGGTCAGTTGAACATAGATTCTGGATGAGAGACGGCTCCCTTGTCCACCTGCCTCTGCCAGTCGGTTAAGGCAAAGATAATTCGCCCGGCCTTTTAATAATGCAATACTGATCGGCATTTTTAGCGCATCACGGATCACAGGCAGATCACGGTGATATAACTGATCCTGCAGATGTTTGGTACCTGTTGAGATGATGATTTTTTTCCCCGACAACAGGGCCGGTACAAGATAGGCAAATGTTTTACCGGTTCCGGTCCCTGCTTCACCGATCAGGACACCATTTTCGTCGAGCACCTGGCTAATGACATCGGCCATTTCCTGTTGTTGCGGACGCGGTGAAAAACCTTCGATATTGTTTGCAACAGGTCCATTTTCACTTAAAAAATCAGAGGGTTTTGATGACATACTCAGGCAATCTCGACAGGGAAAGGCATGACATCAGCTAAAGTATTTTTATTGCACGCCAGCATGACCAGTCGATCGAAGCCCAGTGCGACACCCGCACAATCTGGTATTCCTTCTGTCATGGCTTTTAGAAATTGCTGATCGATTGGCATCGGCTCCATTCCCATTGCTTCCCTTTGTTTATTTTCATCATTAAAACGTTTTTTCTGTTCCACTGGATCAATCAGCTCAGAATAACCATTTGCCAGTTCAATCCCATTGATGATCAGTTCGAATCTCTCGGCAACATCTCCACGTATTTTCGCCATCGCAGCTTGATCGGCCGGATAATCGTAAATAAAGACAGCACCTTTTAAAGCTGGAAGAACTTTTTCAGCCAGAATCAGATCAAGTAGATCATTTCGACTTGTCTGTCCCGAAACTTGTCCGGCTTTTTTTTCAAGTTCAACTTCTGTCGCTGAAAATGGATCAATGCCAACTGTTTTCTGAAAAGCATCCTGATAAGTAAGCCGATGGAATCCTTCTATCCCAATCAGACCGGCAATGAGTTGCTCAACCTCATCCATCAATTGAAGATAATTGAAACCTGTTCTGTACCACTCAACCATGGTGAATTCAGGGTTGTGGTATCGTCCCTGTTCATCATCACGAAATGCCTTACAAATCTGATAGATCGACCCTGAACCTGAAGCCAATAATCGCTTCATGTGATATTCAGGTGAGGTCTGCAGGAAATAACGCGAAGTATTTATCTGAGTTACCAGGTTCTGGAGATGTGGATCACACACGCCTGACTGGCCAAGAACAGGTGTTTCAACTTCGAGAACATTCTTTTCCTGAAAAAATGCCCTAATCTCTCCAAGTAAGTGTGCCCGCTGTTTTAGCACAGTCGGCGCGATCTTCATAAAGCCAGAGCCATGAAATAAACTTAATCTTTCACTCTGGACACATATTCACCCGTACGTGTATCAACCTTGATCAGCTCGTTCTGATCAACAAACAAGGGAACTCTGACAACCGCACCCGTTTCCAGGGTTGCAGGTTTACTACCACCCGATGCCGTATCACCCCGTAATCCCGGGTCAGTGTCTGTGATCTCAAGTTCAACAAAATTAGGTGCGGTGACCGTCAATGGCTCACCATTCCAGAGTGTGACTTCGCAAACCTCCTGCCCTTTTAACCACTGCTTCGCTTCTTCCATTGCTGTTGCACCGGCCTGAATTTGCTCAAAGGTTTTTGGATCCATGAAATGCCAGTATTCCCCATCTGTATAAAGATATTCGAGATCAACATCCATGACATCGGCTCCTTCAACCGATTCACCTGACTTGTAGGTACGTTCGATCACACGACCGGTTTTAAGGTTTCTAATTTTAATTCGATTGAATGCCTGTCCTTTGCCCGGTTTAACGATTTCATTTTCGACGATGGAGTAAGGATCCCCATCAATTATCAGTTTTAATCCATTTTTGAATTGATTAGTCGCATATTTAGCCATTTTTTTGTTAATCTCTCAGAATGAAGGACGCTATGATACATCGAACCGCGCCAGTTTTTCAGCCCTTATGGAAAACTGAACTGGCTAACGCAATCTCCAGTCCTGTGGAACTACTCCAGTTACTGGATCTACAGGAGACATCACTGACACAGGAACTGGATATCAGTCCGGATTTCCGCTTACGTGTGCCAAGAGGTTTCGTGGCAAAAATGAAAAAAGGTGATCCGGATGATCCACTGCTAAGACAAATTTTACCGCTGGCAAAAGAAAATATTGATCTGACGGGTTACCTGTCTGACCCGGTGGGTGATCTGAATGCGGAGGTTGTCGCAGGTGTCCTGCACAAATACCAGGGAAGAGCGTTACTGGTCACGACGGGAGCTTGTGGAGTTCATTGTCGATATTGCTTCCGTCGACATTTCCCCTATGGAGATTCCAACCCTTCGGCTGGACAATGGCAGCAAGCACTGCAGTACATAAGAAAGACAACCTCGATCAATGAAGTGATTTTGAGTGGCGGTGATCCGTTATCACTGACCGATCAAAAACTTGCCGCGCTAGTGACGAAAATCGACCAGATCCCGCATATAAAACGATTACGCATTCATACACGGATGCCTGTGATACTGCCTGAACGAATTGATACTCACTTACTTGACTGGATCAACTCAATACACCTGAAAACAATTATGGTGATCCATGCGAATCATGCCAACGAAATTGACACAAAAGTCAGTGATGCAATGGCTGAACTGTCAAACAATGGTATCACTTTATTAAATCAATCCGTCCTCTTACGCGGGGTTAATGATTCTTCAGAATCATTGATCATGCTTAGTGAAAGGCTCTTTGATATCGGTGTGTTACCCTATTACCTTCATCTTCTTGACCCAGTCCGGGGTGCTGCACATTTTGACATTGATCGTCATCAGGCCGCGGGGATAATGGAGAAAGTTCGTGATCAATTACCCGGTTACCTGGTACCGAAACTAGTTTGGGAAAAAGCCGGTGCAAATTCAAAAATTACCATCATCTAAGGGAGAAAACGATGCATCAATTTGGCTGGCCAGTCCGTGTCTATCATGAAGATGTCGATACGATGGGCGTGGTTTATTATGGCAACTATCTCAAATTCTACGAACGTGCCAGAACCGAATATTTACGCAAAGTGGGTTTTGAACAGGATGATCTGATGCGAGAGCTCAACGTCATGTTCGTCGTCAAAGCGGTTAACATGGAGTATTTATTACCCGCCCGATATAACGATCTTTTGTGGGTCACATCTGACGTGTCTTCCTTTAAACGATCAAGTTTTCACTTTGATCAGAAGGTCTACAAAGAAAATGAACAAGGGGATGTTCTTAATCAGGCAACGGTAGTTGTCGTCTGTGTAGATACTAAAAAAGTACGTCCTTGTCCTATTCCTGAAGCGATTCTTGAAAAATTACAAACGATACGGTGAAGCACAATCAACATCTGACCTCCAACATGGAGATATCATCTTCCTGTATTCTGGTTTCAGAGTGCTTGTCGATTTCTGATTTAATGATTTGAAGTAAATCTGGATTACGATAATTTTCGATCAGGTGTTGTTCGAGGCGATCCTTGCCAAAAACCTCATCTTCATCATTCCATGCTTCAATCACACCATCGGTATAGGCAAATACAACGTCACCTTTTGCAAGGCTGATCGACTCAAAGTTATTATTTTCTTCGCCAGTTTGTATCCCTAAGGGTATATTCGTCGAAGAAATTCGCTGAATTGAATGATCCTGTGCTGAAACAACCAGAACATCCGGAATACCACCATTCCAGATTTTCGCATGGGTTCTTGCTGGATCAAGTGCGATAAAACAGGCACAGCAAAATTGTGCGGTTGATAACTGTGCGTGTAAATTGACATTGAGTTCTTTGATGATCTCCTCTGGTGTCAATCCTTTAGCCGTCATGCTATAGAAAATTGAAGAGACGGGAATTGCTCCCAGTGCAGCGGGCAAACCGTGGCCGGAAAAATCTGCAAAGAGAACGTATGCATCACCCTGCGGCGTTAATGCGTAGTAAATAAAATCACCACTGAAATGCCCCATCGGTTCGACCAGACCTTTGATCCCATATTTATCAACAGGCTGAAGCTTCGCAATGCGTGTATAGACAGCACGAGCAATTTTTTCTTCGGCGTCTTTTTCTTCAAGAGCAAGGCTAAGTTCATCGTGAGATGATTTAAGATCATGATAGTCTTTACGATAATTATGATTCTTCCCAATCTCCTTGATCACGCTGTCATGGTACCGTTTTGAAATTGAAAACAGGAGCAAACAAAGAAAGAGCAAACCCAGGCCATAAAGTGGATATTCCTTGACACCAGAGAGCATAAAAATTGCGGCTATGGGCACAAGAATTGTAGCCAGAGAGATCAGATAAATGGGCAGAATTGTCGCATAGGCAGGAATAGAACCCAGAGCCATAATAAATAATACGGTGATGACTGAGAATTGATGAAATGCTGACCAGTTAAAATCAAAGATAAACGCTAATGAACCCCATGTGAGACCGGCCAGAATGATCAGAATCAGACAAGCAACTCGCCAGGGAGCTAACTGGGAATTTTCTGGTTTTTTTATCTTAAATCGATAAACCAGAAATATCCTGGCAACAGCGATCAGACAAACAAGACCGAACCAGATCATTAACCATTGATGACTGGCGACAGGCCATAGAACAACGGTAATAAAAACGGCAGCAATAAAGCTGGAGATAGAGGTGTGGATCAACTGTCTGAACAGTAATTTAACCTGATAGGGAGAGACTTCCCGGAAAATTCCGGTCAAATCGAGTTTAAGTTTATCCATAATGGCGCAAGCCTGTCATTTATTTTGTTCTTGCCCCTCTCCCTCAAAAGAGGGATGCATTATATCATAAAACACACGGAGTCAATATTTTGGCGCAGGCTGGTGGCATCATAATTTGTTAAACTGTCTCAACTATCACTGTTCAAAAATGAATTTAAGAAATAATGATCCGCAAAATCTTTCTGTTTATAAGCCTGATTTTCGTTTGTCAATCTGGGCTGACAAAAATCCATCCGGGTGCCATGAAATATTCTGAAACACTACAAAATCAAATAAACACGGCTCTTGAGAGCAAAGGATCAGATTATAAACCTCGTACTCGTCATCTCGACAGAAATGGCCACCCCATGTACACCAATCGTCTGATCCTCGAAGATTCACCGTATTTATTACAACATGCACATAATCCAGTTAATTGGTACCCATGGGGAAAAGAGGCTTTTGATCAGGCAAAAAAAGAAAACAAACCGGTCTTCCTGTCGATTGGTTACGCTACCTGTCACTGGTGCCATGTCATGGAAGAGGAAAGTTTTGAAAATGTAGAGATTGCCAAACAACTCAATGAAAATTTCATTGCCATTAAAGTTGATAGAGAACAACACCCCGACGTCGATGAAACCTATATGACGGCGGTTATGATGATGACCGGCAGTGGAGGCTGGCCAATGTCTTCATTCCTGTTACCAGATGGAAAACCTTTTTTTGGCGGCACCTATTATCCACCCGCCAATTTTACAGAACTGATTAATAAGGTTTCACAAGCATGGGAAGAGCGAAATGATCAAATCGTCGCTCAGGCTGAAGAATTATCAGCGGCGGTCCAACAGGCCACCTCAACTCGTAGTGCTGTTCAGGAATTAGGGCAAAATGTTATCAAACAGGCTGTTGAGAGCGTTTTATCCCGCTATGATCCACTCAATGGTGGATTTAGCCAGGCACCCAAGTTTCCTAACGAGCCTTCACTGTTACTATTATTACAGACAGCCAAGTCTGATCAGAAATCAGAGGCGTTGGAACATACACTCAGTGCGATGGCCCAGGGTGGAATTTATGATCAGGTGGGTGGTGGTTTCCATCGTTATTCCACAGATGATCGCTGGCTGGTGCCACACTTTGAAAAAATGCTCTATAACCAGGCCTATCTTGCACGCGTTTATGCTGAAGCCTGGCGTCAGAATGGCAACCCTCTACATGCGCGTATTGCCCGACAAACACTGGATTATGTACTGCGGGAAATGACCGCAACCAATAATGGTGGCTTTTATTCGGCCACCGATGCCGACAGCGAAGGTGAGGAAGGCATTTTTTTTCTCTGGTCTGAAAAAGAAATTCGAAGTTTGCTCAATAAAGAAGATGCTGATTTCGTGATTCGTTTGTATGGGATCACAACCAAAGGTAATTTTGAAGGAAAAAATATTCTTCACCTTCCAAAACCACTCACTGAGTTTGCCTTGCAGGAAGGTATTGAACTGGCTGACTTATTAACCCAAATTGATCGTATCAATGAAACACTCAGGAAACAGCGTGAGAAACGGATTCCACCACTCACGGACGACAAGATCATTGTTGCCTGGAATGGGATGATGATCACAGCACTGGCCGAAGTGGGTGATATTCTTAATGAAGATCGCTATATCGAAGTAGCTATGCAATCAGCTGATTTTCTCTGGAAAAAACAGCGACCTGCCGAAGGAAAACTCTGGCGAGTTAACCTGCGAGGAAAGTCGTCAATTGCAGCAAGGCAAGAAGATTATGCTCATTTCGGGGAAGCCCTTCTGGAACTTTACGATGTCACTGGGGAACAGAAATGGCTGGATCGGGCACAAATGATCACGGATGAAATGATGTCTAAATTTCTGGATAAAAAGTCAGGAGCGTTTGTGATGGGTACTGATGAGATCCTGTTTGCCCAACCCAAAAGTACTCACGATGGTGCAACTCCATCCGGTAATTCTGTTGCTGTCAGGTTACTTTCAAGACTGGCACGCCGTACGGGTAAACTCGAATACGAGGATGTGGCAAATAGAGTCTTCAACGCCTTTTCAGGATCGATTGCAGAATTTCCTGCTTCTTACGCCTATATGCTGGCACAACTGGATGAGCTCTTAAATGGAGAAATCTCAGCCAGACAATATGCCGCCAGAGGTGCGATCCGGATGACAGGACAAATAGAAAACAGCAAAGAGCATCAATATGATCTGGTTATCAATATGAATATGGCGGAAGGCTGGCATATAAACGCTGAGAAAACTTTACAAAAAGATCTAATTCCAACGAAAATCAGTGTCGTACATGATGACGGGTGGGAACTGGAATCACCACAGTATCCAGAAGCATTCATGAAAAAACTTGACTTTGAAGAACAACCATTGGCACTTTACCAGGGTAAAATACAGATCCGGGCGAAACTGAAACCGAAAGCTAAATCTAATATGGGCAAAACTGCTTTTCCGGTCAATGTTTCTGTACAAATTCAGGCTTGTAACAAGGAAGCCTGTTTAGCGCCAGAGACCGTCAATCTTTCTATCACACGACCCGCTGACGTTTCAGGATCATAAAAACGCTCGCCAGAAAAATCCCGACGAAAATGACAATTGCCCACTCAGGGATCGAAAAGCCAAGAAATGTCCAGACTACTTCTGCACAGTCGCCTGTGCCTTGTAAGGCTGTCATCAGAGCTTCTGTTAATGGATAAGACTCGAGCATAAAAAACAGATCAGGACCACACTCAGGTACCTTGTCAGGTGGAAGATGTTGTAACCAAATCTGACGACCAGCAATTCCTGCACCGCAAGCTGAAAACAAAGCCGCTAAGAAAGCATAGACACGGATTCCCGTTCGACCAGGGTTATGCAAAAAAGCAATTAATGCTGTCAGACCGATCAAGATAAAAAATAATCGTTGCACCATGCACAAAACACAGGGTTCCAATCCCTGAAAATACTGCAGGTAAAACCCGAAGCCCAGCAATCCTGTACAAGCCAGAAAAATAAATAAAAAAATTGTTCTCGAATTCATCATGGGGTTATTTTACACAAATCTTGCCTCTGTTTTTAATTATTCTACTATTACAGGAATTACAATGTGAGAAGCCATGGAGATTCAACTCCCTCATTGATTAAACTCTTTTTCAAATGTTCTTCATCCTGCTGACTAACAGGACCAATAACAACTCGATATTTTGTATCTGACAGGATAACCTGTGAATTCCAGTGCATATATTCAGTCTGACAGGATTCGGCAAATACCTGGTCAGAAAAGCTACCAATCACCAGATATGTATTGTTAACCAGATGATTATTCAGTCGTTCAACCTTCAATGAATCATCAATTTCCTGCTCACTGGTTAACAACAACATTTCTGCAGAGTTATCCATAATACAAATTCTCTCCTTCTGTATGATATTGAAAAAGTGACAATCCTGACCAGTCACAACGGATAAGGTATGATCTCCGAGTCCTTTACCTGTTACGACCAATGTAGCGAGGGAACCCACATTAAATGTAGAACAACCCGCCAGGCAAAAACTGGTAATGATTAATGCTATCGGCAATATATTATTTTTCATCTTTAATAATATTATTATTTTATATCATGAAGTTAGCATAATTTTCTAAAAAAATCATCATGATAAGTTAGTTGCTGAATACTTTATTTAAGGTGAAAATCCCCCAAACATAATTCTGGAATATAAATGAGCCTTCGATTTCGCCTGAATTTACTCGTCAGCCTGATTTTCCTTGCCATCTTGTTGGTTGGTACATGGCTGGTTATACACAATGCACGGCAGGCATTAGCCGATGAAACTGAATCAACGGCCAAATTAACATTACAATTACTGGAGCTGGCCTTTCTGCAGACCACCCCGGAAAACCAGATTATGCATCAGTCTCAATTGATGCACGAGATCAAGCGTTTCGGTAAGGCCAGACACCTGCATATTGAGATCGTTCATGGAGAAGACCTCGAACCATACCCAGAATCAGAAACCAATTACAAAGCTGATGCGCCAGAATGGTTCATCAAACTGGTTGAACCCACCAGTATTGTTCTAAGACACTCGATTCTGGTTGCGGGAATGCCGTCAAGTGAACTGATCATAAGACCTGATCCGGCAGATGAGATCACAGAGGCTTGGGGAGAAGCCCGATCACTCCTTGGCCTCTTATTTGTCTCTTTTCTGATCGCAAATCTTTTATTGTTTGTCATTATTGGTAAGTTATTAAAACCGATTAATGCCATCATCAATGGGCTGGATGATATAGAACAAGGTGATTACCAGTCACGTTTACAGAGTGTGAAATTGCCTGAACTGAATAAAATAACTGAAAAATTCAATCATATGGCAGGTGTACTTGAAGAAAGTCGTGAACAAAACCGAATGCTCACCAAACAGTCCCTGGCTATTCAGGAAGAGGAACGACGTTATCTCGCTCGTGAACTTCATGATGAAATGGGCCAATCTCTCAGTGCCATTAAAGCCGTTGCCGCATCCATAGAAAAACGTAGTCAGGATGAAAAAGTGCAATCAGGCATCGCCACTATTACCAATATTTCCAGTCGAATTTACAATGTTGTTCGCGGCATGATGAAACGACTGCATCCGGTTGTTCTTGATGAACTGGGTCTGATAGCCGCACTCAATGACCTGGTTGATGACTGGAATACACATCACGAGAACACTTTTTGCCATTTAGATATGACAAACAAACATCTGGATAACATTTCAAAAGAAATATCTATCACTGTCTATCGCCTGATTCAGGAATGTTTAAACAATGTCGCTAAACATGCCAACGCTGATGATGTTTTCATTGATCTGATGGGAGACGAGAAATCAATCAAAATAACAATCAAGGACAATGGACAGGGGTTTGATACAAAACAGCAGACACATGGCTTAGGTTTACCTGGCATGCGTGAACGTGTCGAAGCCTTAGGCGGCGAGTATACGATCAGTAGCACTCAGGGAAATGGAGTGACTATTCAGGTAAGATTACCTCTGCAAAAGGAGAATGCTCTTAGTGAGAAATAAAAAAAACTGTATTAAAGTTTTACTGGTTGATGATCACGCGGTTGTCCGCGAAGGCTACAAGAACCTGCTCGACAATTACCCTGACATTGAAATTGTCGCCGAAGCTCCAAGTGGTGAAATTGCCTGCAAACATTATGTGGATTACCAGCCGGACGTGGTCATTATGGACCTGTCTTTACCCGGTATCGGCGGTCTTGAAGCCATACGCCGGATTGTTGCGCGTGATCCCGATGCTAAAATTCTGGTTTTCAGCATGCACGAAGATACTGTTTTTGTTGAACAGGCATTGCAGGCTGGCGCCCGAGGGTATATTTCTAAAAGCACGGCAGCAAATGATCTGGTTGAAGCTGTACAGGAAATTGCCAATGGTCATGATCACCTGGATCCCGAGATTGCACAAAAACTAGCCATTCAAAAAACTCGAGGACGTCATTCACCCTTTACCAACCTGTCTACACGTGAGTTTGAAATATTTTGCTTACTAGCCGAAGGAGCGAATGTTGCAACCATTGCAGAACGTCTTTCGCTTAGCTATAAAACTGTCGCTAACTATAGCACTCAGATCAAAAACAAACTTGAGGTCAAAACAACAGCTGAACTCGCCAGACTTGCGATCAGGCACGGGCTGGTTGAAGCCTGACAATACTCTCTAATCAGACAATACCTTTCAGAACAAGATAGTCGATCACTTGCTGTGCACATTCTTGCAAACTGTGTTTGTCTGTATCAACAATAACCTCTGCATTTTCAGGTTCTTCATAAGTTGATGAAACACCCGTGAATTGAGATATTTCCCCTGCTCTGGCTTTTTTGTACAAACCTTTTACATCACGTTCTTCACAAACACTCAGATCACATCGGCAATAGACCTCAATAAAATCACCCGCTGGGACAAGATCCCTAACACGCTGACGTTCAGCTCTGAATGGCGAAATAAAAGCCGTCAAAGTGAGCAAACCGGCATCCACCATTAGCTTGGCTACCTCACCAATTCGACGAATATTCTCAACTCTGTCTTCATCTGAAAAAGTCAGATCACCACATAAACCCTGTCGGATATTGTCCCCATCCAGAACATAAGTCCGCTTACCCTTTTCATACAACAGTGCCTCTACTTCATTAGCCAGCGTAGATTTGCCTGCACCAGATAGGCCGGTAAACCACAGAATGACACTTTTATGGCCATTCAAGCTTTGACGATCTTCTCTGTTTATCGTGGCATGGTGCCAGACCGTATTGGTGCTTTTTTTTTGCACTTTTCACTCCAGTTTTGTCAATTTGTGTCGCTATTGTAATGAAAAGTTAATATGGTGCGATAGTTAAATCTCGAAGCTTCATATAACCCGTTTATTTCTGTATCGTTAAGTTTATTAATCGAATAAATGAAGGGACAACAAATAAGAATGACAAATTCTATTTTAGTAACAGGTGGCGCAGGTTATATTGGCAGCCACGTTGTACGGCAATTAACAAAGGCGGGACGAAAAGTTGTCGTCCTTGATAATCTTAGCACCGGTTTCAAAGATGCCGTGATCGATGCCGAACTGATCGTCGGTGATACCGGAGATAAAGAACTGGTCAGCAAGTTACTTGATGATCATAATGTTGATACGGTCATGCACTTTGCAGCGCACACTATCGTCCCGGAATCTGTTTCTAATCCACTCAAATATTACGGTAACAATACTTGCTGTACCAGAAACCTGCTGGAGTGTTGTTCTGCAGCGGGTGTAAAACACTTTATCTTTTCTTCTACAGCTGCTGTTTATGGCATACCGGAAGGCGACATGACATCGGAAGACACGCCAACAGCTCCGATCAACCCTTATGGAACCTCTAAATTGATGAGCGAAATGATGCTGAAGGATCTGTCTTTTGCCACGCCCTTACGCCATGTCATCCTTCGCTACTTCAATGTCGCAGGTTCTAATCCTGATGGAGAAATTGGGCAATCCACGGCAAATGCCACATTGTTGATTAAGGTTGCCTGTGAAACAGCGCTGGGCAAACGTGATGCTATCTATGTCTTTGGTACCAATTACGACACCAAAGATGGCACTGGAGTTCGTGACTACATTCATGTGGAAGATCTGGCCAATGCTCATATTCGGGCCTTGGAATATCTTGAAAAAGGTGGAGAATCATCGACCTTCAACTGTGGCTATGGCCATGGATATAGTGTTCGTGAAGTGCTGGACACAGTAGAACGTTTGAATGGAAAAAAACTAAACATCATCGAAGAACCACGACGTGCGGGTGATCCACCCATGTTGATCGCCAAAGCAGACCGTATCAAAGAAACCCTGAACTGGCAGCCTCAGTATGATGATCTGGATTTAATCGTTAAGACTTCACTAGACTGGGAAGCGAATAAGCGGTACTGAACCATAACTCCGGGCAGTATGCATGTGAGTTAATCCGATGAGTGTTCTCATTAATCCTGCCTTTTGTTTCGTAACAACATGATCTGATCAGGTTTATCAGCTCTACTCTCGAAAGCAATAACATGTATAATGCCGCGTTTTTCGCGGCTTTCGCTTTACCTCCCACACAGGAACAAAAAATCTTGCTGACTACTGCAAATATCACCATGCAATTTGGGGCTAAGCCTCTGTTTGAAAATGTCTCAGTCAAATTTGGCGAAGGAAATCGATACGGCCTGATTGGTGCTAATGGTTGTGGTAAATCCACGTTTATGAAAATCCTCTCGGGTGAGCAGGAACCCACTTCCGGTAATGTCAGTATTGATGCGAATGAAACCTTTGCTGTTTTAAAACAGGATCAGTTTGCCTACGAAGACCAACGTGTGATTGACGTTGTTATTATGGGAAACCCAAAATTATGGGAAATACACCACGAACGTGATCGCATTTACAACTTGCCTGAAATGTCAGATAAGGATGGGATTAAAGTTGCTGAACTTGAAGCTGAATATGCGGAACTTGATGGCTACACGGCTGAGTCTCGGGCGGGCGAATTGCTACTGGGCGTCGGTATACCCACAGCGCAACATTATGGGCCGATGAGTGAAATCGCTCCTGGCTGGAAATTACGAATATTACTGACACAGGTCTTGTTTGCTGATCCTGATATTCTGTTACTTGATGAGCCCACTAACCATCTGGATATCAACACAATTCGCTGGCTTGAGGATGTGATCAACCAACGTAGCAGCACCATGATCATCATCTCGCACGATCGCCATTTTCTGAACAGCGTCTGTACCCATATGGCCGATATGGACTTTGGTGAGTTGCGGATCTACCCCGGTAACTATGATCAGTATATGCTAGCTTCTACTCAGGCTCGTGCACGTCAGGTAGCCGATAATGCAAAGAAAAAAGCACAGATCAAAGAACTACAGCAGTTTGTTGCCCGGTTTTCTGCCAATGCATCAAAAGCAAAACAGGCCACCTCCCGGGCAAAACAAATTGAAAAGATCCAGCTCGATGACATTAAGCCATCCAGTCGCGTTAACCCCTATATTCGTTTTACTCAGGAAAAGAAATTATTCCGTAATGCATTGGAAGTAGACAACATCAGTCAGGGTTATAGCGATGGTGAACGCTTATTCAAAAATTTCAGTTTTATGACGGAGGTTGGAGAACGTATCGCGATCATCGGACCGAACGGTATTGGTAAATCAACCCTGGTAAAAACATTATACGGTGAACGACCAACAAAAACAGGAACGATAAAATGGTCAGAAAATGCCAATATTGGTTACTATTCTCAGGATCATGAATATTTGTTTGAAAATGACATCAGCCTTTATGACTGGATGGCTCAGTGGGGATCACCTGAAGATGATGAACAATCCATCCGTGGCATTCTTGGTCGCTTATTATTCTCTGGTAAAACGATTGATAAAAAGGTCAGTGTTTTATCTGGTGGTGAAAAAGGCCGCATGATGTTTGGCAAGCTGATGTTACAAAAACCGAACATCCTGATCATGGATGAACCAACTAACCATATGGATATGGAGTCAATAGAATCACTTAATCTTGCTCTGGAACAATATGAAGGCACCCTGTTCTTCGTCAGTCACGATCGTGAATTTGTTGGTTCATTGGCCACACGTATTTTTGATATGACGGCTAATGGGATTGTTGATTTTGCTGGAAGTTATGAAGAATACTTGGCTAGTCAGGGGATTAGTTAAGCTCTTCAATAATTTGTTATAAAGGCTGACTTGGGAATATCTAGACTCCAATGACCCAACATTAACCTTTTATTTCATAAAGTAACTCTTACTACCTGATCTTTAAATAATTTTTCAGGTTGTAAATTTCTATGGTATGTATATAATATCTCTTGTTTTGTTATATGTATATATCTTTGAATGGGAGGGATTAAAATGAAAAATATTTTTTCTTATAAACAAAGCATTTTATTATCGATTATTCTTTTGTTTGGCTCAGCTGCCAACGCCGCAATAATTAATATTTTTGAAATCAGAATAACGCCTTCAGCTCTGAATACTGAAGGCTGGTTACAAGTTTCTGAAGTTGTAGCAACTGAAACAGGAACAGGTAACGATCTCGCTTTAGCATCAGCTGGTGCCACTGCGGTTGGCTCATCAGATTGGCCGGGAAGTAGCCCAGCCAACGCAATTGATGGAATTGGCCCAATCGGGTTCCCCGATATATTTCATTCAAATGAAAATGATGGATCTTCATTTTTAAGTGTGAAGCTGGCATCTGCTAGTTCACTTGACTCTGTGTCAATTTTTGGGAGAACTGATGCATGCTGTTCTCAAAGAGATTATTATGACATCGCATTATTTGACATTAATGGAAATCAGTTATTTAGTGCCACGGATCTTGATGGCACGAATGGATCCGTAACTTCCAACCTTAATGCTGTACCTTTGCCGGCAGCTGTCTGGTTACTCGGTTCAGGTTTCTTAAGCCTTATGGTTATGGGTAGAAGAAAAAGTTAATAAATCTTTTTCTCATAACTGCAAAAAGCCCTGAATTAATTCAGGGCTCAGACTGCTGATAAAGTCCCCGCTCATGCGGGGATTTTTTTATAATAGTTCTCATGATCAAAGAACCCCACCCACACCTGCATTAGCTGGGAATGGTGACTTTGGAAGAGCTGGTTCCGAAAGATCACCTACTACGCAAGATCGATCGTTATATCGATTTCTCTTTCATTTACGACGAAGTTCGCCATCTGTACTGTGAGAACAATGGCCGCCCGTAAGTAGATCCGGTTCGGCTGTTCATTGGTTACCTGTCTGGCATCTGCAGCGAACCCCAGTTAGTGTGCGAGATTCTGGTCAACGTGACATCTCGCTGGTTTCTACAGATAGCCTGACAGAGAAGGTGATGAGCCCGCTTTCAGCCAAAACGGTTGTCGCCGCTTTGATGGAGCGAAGTATCATGGAATGCTCCAACTACATGTATGCCGAGGTCACTTTCTCCCAGAAATAGAAGATTTCATGAGTCATGCCCGTTGTTTTGAGTATCTCAGTGATGTGTCCAAAATATAGTGCTTTAATAATGTTGAAGTGGTTTATAGTCTATGATTTTGGAAAAAGAGGAGCTATAAATGAATCGGAAACAACGTGTCAATCTAACCGTCGAACAAAAACTGGAATATGCCAAACTGATGATGAGCGAAGGTGATACGACGAAACAAATCATGGAGATCTGGGGAGCAGGCGCTACCGCATCACTCACCTGAAACGAGAATATCTTGCTGAGCTTAAGGGTCAAACAACGGATCTAGAAACCTAAAAAAGTAAAAAAGGTGACGGTATCCTTCAGTTTCTGGGCATCATAGTTGTGCTTTTTCGCCTAACTAAACATTTTTCGAATCCAGAGTTTCGTCTACGGTACATTTTAACGAACCCGTTCCGAGTTTGGCTGTCAGTTTATCGCCTACATTCACTTCATGACTCGTTCGTACAACCTTCCCGGCTTTCGTCTGCAGGATGGAATACCCTCGATCCAGTGTTGCCAATGGACTGACGGTCTGCAGTGTCCGCCCGGCCTCACCCAGTTTTGCGGTCAGCTTTTCGAGTTGATGTTGCATGGCTGATTTAAGGCGCACCTTGTATTGCTGACAACGTTCGACATTCATTGCGATCTTTCTATCCGGTGTATGTTGTTTGAGTTCAATTATTATCCGGCTGAGTTTGATACGACGCTGATCAATCCCTGATTTAAAAGCCGACTGCATTTTGATGGTTAAATCATCCAGTCGTTGTGATAGTTCTTCCAGTCGCCTGCCCGGATGGATCAGTCGTTTTTCGTACCATGAAACTGTTTGCCTGTTTCGATCAATCTGACCCGTGATCTGATCAAGCATCCAGTTCTGGTAACTTGCAAGCGTCTGTTTTAACTCATCCTGATCCTGACTGATCAGCTCGGCTGCCGCTGAGGGTGTCGGTGCTCTCACATCGGCAACAAAATCCGCAATGGTGAAGTCGATCTCGTGGCCGACACCGGCCACCACCGGAATCTCACAATCATGGATCGCACGGGCAACCACTTCTTCATTAAATGACCAGAGGTCTTCCAGCGATCCACCACCACGACTGACGATCAGAACATCACATTCCTTTCGTTTATTTGCAAGCATGATCATTCTGGCGATGGAATGTCCCGCTGTGTTGCCCTGTACGGGTGTTGGATAGATGATCACATTCAGCGCCGGGAAACGTCGTCGAAGAACGCTCAGAATATCCTTGATTGCGGCCCCCGTCTGCGATGTTACAATCCCCACAGTTTTTGGGAAGGCTGGCAATGCCTGTTTTATATCCTGATTAAACAAGCCTTCCTGATCGAGCTTTTTCTTCAGCTGTTCAAAGGCCAGTTGTAGAGCACCCTCGCCTGCCGGTTCCATTCGATCCGCAATCAGCTGGAATTCTCCACGTCCTTCGTACAGCCCCACGCGTGCATAGATCATCACTTGCATACCATTTTCAGGCTCAAACTTCAGCAGGTTGTTTCGCCCACGAAACATGGCACAACGTACCTGTGCCTGCGAATCCTTAAGGGAAAAATAGAGGTGGCCAGAGGCCGGTCTGGCGAGGTTTGAGATCTCACCCTCCACCCAGAGCATAGGAAAACTGCCTTCGAGTATGGTTCGAACTTCACGATTAAGTTGTGAAACGGTATAGATCTCGCCCGTACCTTTGGCGGTTTCAGAAAAAGAATTCATAAAATGATCTTAATCTCTCTCTGGAAGAAGAACAATAAAGCACGTTATAATGAGTGGTTTTTTACAGCAATCATACAGGGCAGACGGGATTATGCGTATTACGGGTGAAGCACTTACTTTTGATGATGTTCTGCTGGTTCCAGCTTACTCAAACATCCTGCCACGTGAAGCCAGTCTTGAAACACAACTCACACGTGAGATCAATTTAAACATCCCGATCATCTCTGCGGCGATGGATACGGTCACAGAATCACGTCTGGCCATTTCTCTGGCACAACAGGGTGGTATCGGAATCATCCATAAAAACCTCAGCATTACCGATCAGGCCACAGAAGTCAGAAAAGTTAAGAAATACGAAAGCGGTGTTGTACAGGAGCCCGTTACCGTTTCACCAGAGACCAGTATTAAAGAAGTCCTCGATCTGACAAAACGCTACCATATTTCTGGTATGCCGGTAGTCGAAGGAGAGGACCTGGTCGGGATAGTAACCAGCCGTGATCTGCGGTTTGAAACTGATCTGGGTAAACCTGTCGCCAGCATCATGACTGGCAAAGATCGACTGGTGACGGTCAAAGAAGGCGCAAGCCAGGAAGAAGCTATCGAGAAACTCCACCAGCATCGCATCGAAAAAGTACTGGTTGTGAATGATGATTTTCAACTTCGTGGTTTGATCACAGTTAAAGATATTCGTAAATCCGACAAATACCCCGATGCCTGTAAAGATGATCAGGAAAGCTTACGTGTCGGTGCCGCCGTAGGAACCGGAGAAGGAACTCATGAACGAATCGAAGCTTTGATCGAAGCCGGTGTCGACGCGATCGTGGTCGATACGGCACATGGTCATTCTCAGGGCGTTCTGGATATGGTGGCCTGGACAAGTAAGCAGCATGGAAACGATGTTCAGATTATTGGGGGGAATATCGCCACTGGAGCGGCTGCAACTGCATTGATCGAAGCCGGTGCTGATGCAGTAAAAGTCGGT
>JALSSM010000068.1 GCA_026984275.1 Gammaproteobacteria bacterium | reverse complement strand
GACTTCAGGTGGTAATGGATCAGATTCAGAAAGTCCTGCCTGCTGCTTATAGTTAGCAACAACATTTTCTTTTATGGAATCCACACAGCCAGAAACCATTCTGGATTGATACTCTTCCGTCCATCCCGAATCAGCAGCATAGGAAAAAAGTGGAAAAACGACAGCGAGTACCGTCAACGTTTTTTTTAAAGTCATAAATTATCCCTTCTTGTGATGAGTATTGACAGTTATCAAGTTTTAAGGGATTTGTTGATCAATCAGAATATTCACAGGCCCAGAACTTACTGTTTTTATATCGGTGGCAACACCCTGGAAGTCCCCACTTTCTGCTATTGCGTTACCACTTTTGGAGACTCTGGCACTAATATTGACATGTTTTTGACCAGAAATTTTCAGATCGGGGCGCATGGCCATGTTGTCATCCAGGGTTACAGTAGTTGGAAGATCTTTAACTTTTAACCTGGCAACAGCCAATGGCATGGGTGGACCCTGAGCAGCTTTGGCAAAAATAAAAACCGTATTCTCTGGATCAACCTTGTTTTTAAACTGATCAGAAAGACTCACCTTCACATTGATGGCTACTACTGGTTGTCGTTTTTCTTTATCAGCAATCGTTGGTTTACCTGTCTGAGATAGAGCTTTGTTAATTAGACTTTTTAAGCCTTCATGTATTTCTGATCCAGGTTCTGTTTGCTCCAATAGTGGTTGCAAATAATCAGGAACTTTTTCGAATTCTTGCTCCTGAAAGGCCAACATACCCGCAAGCCAACGTGTTTTCGGGTGATTAGGATCGAGTTCCAGAGCACGTTCGATCAGTGGTTTTGCTTCACCTGTGAGATCACTCACATGTCCACGTCCAATCGCATCGGCATAATCTGCCAGCAATGCAACATCATCGCCCAGAAGTTGGTGTGCCTGCTTAAAAGCATCCTGAGCTTCTTTAAAACGATTCATAGCAAGATAGGAACGACCTAACATCGCCCAACCTTCACCATCTTCTGGTGACTCTTTAAGACGATCAGCGAGTGCATTGATCATGGTTTCAACATCGGGCATTTCCTGTTGTTCAACCAATTTTTTTTCAAACTCCGGAGTAAGGGCTTGCGGCATGCCCGTCTTCAGGTAGATTCCGATGGCAAGAAGAGGCAATGTGATCATAATCAACATGGCCAACCAGGGACTATTTCTTTTCGGGTCAACTCTGTTTTGTACTTCTGACATTGCCTGTGCCAGATTCTGCTCCAGTTCTGATCGTGCCTGCTCAAATTGTTGTTGATCAATCCGATGTGCTTTTAAATCATTTTTTAAATCCCTCAAACGCTCACGACAAATAGACAAATTTGTATCATCCTGTATGGAATCAGTTTCAATAGTGAAATTTTTCCTGAAAAGTGGGGGCAGGATGAGAACGAATGCAATCACAATCATGATTACAACGACAAAAAGAAAAACAATCATTCTTCATCCTCAAGTAGTTTTCTGACGTTTTGCAGATCAGCCTCTTTTACATCCAAACGAGCAGATCGGCGACGCACCATAATAAAAATAGCAACCACACCAATGACGACTAAAATTATTGGTGCAAACCAAAGTAGATAGGTTTGTGGATCCAGTCGAGGGCGATATAAAACAAATTCTCCATAACGGATAACCAGTTCTTTGATAATCTGATCATTGGTTTTTCCAGCTACCATCATTTCATAGACTTTTTCCCGAAGATCATGAGCCAGTGGCGCATCAGAGTCTGCTAACGATTGATTTTGACAGACCAGACAACGTAATTCTTTTGTCAATTCTCTAAACTGCTGAGCCTGTTCAGGATTAGAAAATGGATATCGTTGATCTTCAGCACTCAATGAACTTGCTAAAAAAATCAACAAAAGTGTTATGGTTAATTTCATTCTTGTTTCAGTTTTTTGACGATGGGTTCCAACGTCTGTTTCCAGTCCTGCCAGCTAATCGCACCCACATGTTTGTAACGGATAATACCTTCTTTATCGAGAACGAAGGTTTCCGGAGTTCCGTAAACACCCCAGTCAATTCCTGTATTTCCTTTCTTATCAGTAGCGATTGCACGGTAGGGATTTCCCAATTGATTAACCCATTTCAATGCAGCTACACGCTCGTCTTTGTAATCAATACCATAGATTGCAATTTCATTCTTTTTCACAATTTCCATGAGCACTTCATGTTCACCTTTACATGTAGGACACCAGGTTGCCCAGAAATTAACCAAAGAAACCTCACCCTTTAGATCATCCTGACTCAATCGTTGATCATCTTGAATTAAGCGAGGCAGCGAAAAATCGGGGGCAGGTTTATCAATGAAAGTTGACGGAAGCAGTCTCGGGTCATGATCCAGTCCAACAATAAAAAAGCCAACAAGCACGAGAAATAAAACCAAAGGGAGAATGAAGATCAGTTTTTTCATGGATTGCTAAACTGTCGCAGGGAGTACAGCTTCTTTATCGATTACCTTTTCCTCTATTCGTTGTCTTCCCCGTTGTCTGGACGATACTCTATATCGACGATCCAGAGCCGCCAATAATCCACCGAGTCCCATAATCACACCACCACCCCAGATCCAGCTGATGAAGGGTTTATAATACAAGCGTACAGACCAGCGATTGCCCTGTTCAGGCGGTTTGCCAAGAGAAATATACAAGTCTCGTGTTAATTTTGTATCAATAGCGGCTTCAGTCATCATATCTCGTCTTACATTATAAATACGTTTTTCAGGATGCATCGTGACGACAGCCTTGCCCTCTTTCATCACCTTAAACTCGGCAACATTGGCGATATAATTCGGACCCTGCCGTTGAGCCAACGAATCAAATCGAAAGACATAACCAGCCAGCTCTTTTTCATCACCCGGCGCCATGCGGATATCATGATCATCGCTATAGGCTGTAGATAACGTAACACCGAGAACGGTGATCGCGAGGCCTATATGTGCCAACACCATCCCATAAACACTGGCAGGTATTGATCTAAAAGCAGACAGCCCTTTTCGGTTAGAAAGTCGTTGTCGCAAATAACCCAGACTAAAAACAACCATCCAGGCAGCCACTGTTAATCCAATAAAAACAAAAAAAGAAGATGATCGCATCAGGAAAAATGCAGTAACGGCAAGAACAATTAAAAACACGATCACGATCCCACGAATGTTTCTCCATAATTTACTGGCATCCTGCTCTTTCCAGCGAACCAGTGGGCCGATACCCAACAGCAGGAACAATGGCAACATGAGCGGAATAAAAACGGTATTAAAATAAGGCGGGCCAACAGAAATTTTACCTTTGCCCAAAGCGTCAATAACCAGCGGATATATGGTTCCCAGTAAGATAGTGGCCGCTGCTGCAACCAGTAATACGTTATTGAGCAGGAGTAATGTTTCACGGGATAGTGGCTTGAATTCACCAACGGTTCGCAAAGTCTGCATTCGCCATGCATAGAGAGTCAGAGAACCACCCACCACAATACCCAGAAATGCCAGAATAAACAGACCCCGAGTCGGATCGGTTGCGAAGGCATGGACAGATGTCAGCACACCAGAACGCACCAAAAAGGTTCCTAACAGACTCAGAGAAAAGGCGATGATTGCCAATAAAACCGTCCAACCACGAAACAAACCACGTTTCTCTGTCACAGCCAGTGAATGGATCAGTGCTGTTCCAACCAGCCACGGCATAAATGAAGCGTTCTCAACAGGATCCCAAAACCACCAACCTCCCCAGCCAAGTTCATAATAAGCCCACCAGCTTCCGAGGGTGATTCCTAACGTCAAAAACATCCAGGAAACAATCGTCCAGGGACGTGACCAACGTGCCCATGCAGAGTCCAACCGTCCTCCGATCAATGCGGCGATTGCAAAGGCAAAAGGTACAGAGAAACCAACATAACCCATATATAGTATCGGTGGATGAAATGCCATACCCGGATCCTGTAACAGTGGATTAAGATCAGCACCATCCGCTGCAGCGGGGAAAAGACGATCAAATGGATTTGAAGTAAACAGAATGAACATGATCAAACCGATGCTTAACATACCCAGCACTGACAAGACTCTGGCGACTGTAGCCTCAGGTAAACTGCGACTGAATAAGGCAACAAAGGCTGTCCATGCCCCCATGATAAAGACCCAAAGCAACATGGATCCTTCATGTGAACCCCAAACACCAGAGATCAGATACATAACCGGTAAAGCGGAGTTAGAATTATTGGCGATATACTTGACACTAAAATCATGATTGAGAAATGCATACGTTAACGTGGCATAAGAAATTGCCAGGAAGATAAATTGACCAAATGCTGCAGGTCTGGCCATAGCCATTAATGCAGGATTACCTTTTTTTGAACCCCACAGTGGTAAAACAGCCTGTATCAGCGCCATACAAAGCGCCATGATCAGTGCAAAATGTCCTATTTCGGGTGTCATTGATATCGTCTCATTTTTGGGACTTATAAACCTCGATGTTCTGAGCGGCCTTCAATGCTTCGTCTACTTCAGGCGGCATATATTTTTCATCATGTTTGGCAAGTACACGGCTAGCAATAAAAACCCCATTTTTATCAAGCTTGCCCTCGGCCAGAATACCCTGCCCTTCTCTGAACAGATCGGGAAGAATACCGGTATATCGAATACGGGTCGTATTGGCTGTATCGGTAACTAC
>JALSSM010000067.1 GCA_026984275.1 Gammaproteobacteria bacterium | reverse complement strand
TGGACCAATCTGGCCGTACTGCACCACATTCAAGTTCCCACAGAAATAAGCCCCCCCGACAAACGTTTCCTGATAACGTTTCACTACCCTCCGGGAATATCAGCTTCGCTGCTTTACAAACCCGCAATGATCAACTCAATACAACAGCATCGACTGTTCGTGCAGCAAATAAAGTGATGGATGATGTTGCAAAGGTAATTGGTGAAATGTATGAGGAAATCATTCAATATGAAAAACAATACCCACCTTTTCAGAACCAGAGTTCTGAAAAAGTCGAATTTTTGAATTCAATTGCTTCCCTGAAGAAACAGATTGATGCCCTGACACTGGTTCCTGAGAATAAAGAACTGGGTTCAACGGTATCTGATCCGGTTGCAGATCCACTGGAAATATCAGAAACAAAAGAACCACTGTTACCTCTACGTCAATACGGAATCCATAGTGGTGAAGATGGCCTGAACATTGCATCTATTAATGCGAATGTGAGTGATTATGAGATCAAAAAAATTGGCCAGGATCTTGTCGCAGCAAGCCAAAAACTGGAGCATAGTCGAACAGAATTAGCAAAGGATGCTCAAACAGTTTATCAACAAATTTCCAGGTCAGAAATAAGTATTGGAAAAGAGATATTGGAGAATGAAAAGGAAGTGACACAAAAAAGTGAAAAAGTCAGATTTGAACTGTCTCAGATACCTGACAAGAGTCTTGGCAGTGAACAGGGACAAATTATGTTGGAGAGGTTGGAATAAATGCCGCTAAAAATATCATTAAAGCCAAAAGAAAAATTATATATTGGTGGCGCCGTCGTTATGAACGGGGACAATCATAGTGAATTTAGTGTGTTAAATTCTACGACAATACTTCGTGAGAAAGATATTCTTACAGAAGAAACAGCGACATCACCTTGTCGACGAATTTATTTAACGATACAACTAATGTATATGGATCAGGAAAACCTGACACAACATCATAAAAATTACTGGATGCTGGTGAAAGATGTGATCGAAGCAGCTCCTAGTTTTGAAGGATTAATCGCAGGAATCAGTGAATTGATTCTTGCTGATAATTACTACAGAGCTTTAAAAGTGACTAAAAAATTAATAGACAGGGAAACAGAGGTAATAAAACATGCAAAAATCAGCAGCGAATGCTTATAAGACGGTAAGTAAAGCTTCAATGTCACCTCGACAGCTTGAGGCCGCCGTTCTAAATCGGGCAGCTGCCATGCTGAAGGCTATTCAGGATAACTGGGATGCTCCTGATCGTGAAGAAAAACTTGACGAAGCACTTCGATATAATCAGAAGCTATGGACAATCTTTCAGGCAGATTTAACAGACGAAGAATGCCCATTACCAAAAAAACTCAGGGAAGATATTTTATCCTTGAGTCTGTTTATTGATCGGAGAACATTTGATCTGATGGCATCACCTGAGCGTGAGAAAGTGACTGTTTTGATCAATATTAACCAGAATATTGCTGCGGGTCTCAATTCTGTCCCGGTGCGAGAATCTGAACCTGCCTGATTTTAGAGTTATTATAGAATTATCATTATTTAACAATTGGATATTAGCGAGATTCATCTGTAAGACGGGTCATCAATAATAGTCAATTAACTATTTGATTAATATATGAATAAGAGTAGTTATGTTTGCGGATATAGGCTGTTACTTTCCAGATAGGCATATCTGTTTTAAACGAACTTCTTCATACCATGTGGTTAGAACTTCAGCTTACAAAAGAGTTGTTTGATACAAGGTTTACTTTAGCTAAGATAATCAAAGTTTACGGGGAAATGACACTATGACAGATCATAATCCGCCATCTGTCCTTACCTTCGAAGATCGATTACCCGTCGGTGAAAAAAAACTGGAAAAACCTTTTTCGGAAAATCAGATCACTGATCTGAATCATTCAGCAATGGATGTTTTGAGTGCCATTATTTCCCTTGAACAAATGGGTTTCGAACATGTGGAGTCAGATGTTAAAGGAGTCTCAGCAGAAATTCACAGGATTGAGCAAAAGCTTGATTTTATAACGGAATTATTGGCAAAAGTGATTCAGGCACAACAGACTACTCCTCAAATTAAAGCAATTAAAATGAGTGCTGATCATGTTATCTGGTGCTCAGATATTCAATTCAATCCAGGAGATTTTTGTTTACTTTCAATCCATCTTAGTCAGAAATATCCAACACCGCTTGAGCTACCTGTCAGAGTGAAAAACAACTGTTCTGAAAGCAGATCAGAACCAATGATAGAAGGACAAATCTTATTATCAGATGAAGGCGTGATTGATGATCTGACACGTATGATTTTCCTCTTTCATCGGCGCCAAATTGCTCGTCATCGAAGCTAAAGTTAACAATTATCAACTCGACGACAGATTTTTGACCGGTATTAAATAAAATGCTTTACTTATAAAGGATTAAGGGAGGAAATTAATTCACAATAGAAGATTGTGACGAATGTGTCTGGATTGAAATTAAATTTCACATACCAGAGACGTGTCAAACACAACATTAATTTTGATTTATTTTCGTTTAAGACTAATAAAAAGGATTATTAATGATGGCCAACGGTAGTGTACTAATCGTAGAAGACGATAAAGAACAACGGGCACAGATCAAATCAGTACTGGAATTTCTCGAGTATTCTCCAGTTTATGCTGTAGATCATGAAAATTGGGAACAACATCTGGGGGGTAAAGAGGGTGCCCATATTTTGCTGCTCGGAGGTTGCAGTGAAACGAAGATTTTAATGGATGTTTTCAGAAAAATTAAAAAAGAAGATCCATATTTACCCATCGTTTTATTAAGTGATGGTGAACGAAACAAGGCTAATTTCGAACTCGAAACAGGCATTATTGCAAAAGCCAATTTACCTCTCAGAGCAAAGCAGTTCTCTGTTGTCCTTGAGAAAGTCAATACCTATCGAGAGAACCGTCACGAAGATGGTGCTCCTCGTTCACTTGAATTATTTCGATCACTGGTTGGTAGTAGTAAGGGAATTCAACGTGTAAGACGCATGATTGAAATGGTCGCATCGTCCGATGCCAATGTCCTGATTACGGGTGAGTCTGGTTCTGGTAAAGAAGTTATTGCACGTCATATTCATTATCATTCACCACGAAAAAATAAACCGTTCGTTCCGATTAACTGTGGTGCCATTCCTCATGAATTACTCGAAAGTGAACTCTTCGGTCATGAAAAAGGCGCCTTTACCGGTGCAATAACAACACGGCAGGGTCGTTTTGAAATTGCAGAGGGCGGTACCTTATTCCTTGATGAAATTGGTGATATGAGCCAACCCATGCAGGTTAAGTTATTGCGTGTTCTACAAGAACGAATTTTTGAAAGGGTCGGTAGTAACAAGCCTATCAAAGCCGATGTTCGAATTATAGCAGCCACCCATGTCAATCTTGAAGATGCAATTGAAGAAGGTGATTTCCGTGAAGATTTATTTTACCGTTTAAACGTCTTTCCTATCGAGACTCCTCCATTGCGCGACAGAATTGAAGATCTACCACTACTGGTCAATGACCTGACGGAACGTCTGGAACATGAAGGTAATGGCAGCATCCATTTATCACCGTCTACCATTCAGTCTTTGAGTAAATACAACTGGCCGGGGAATGTCCGTGAGCTGGCGAATCTGATCGAAAGACTTTCTATTCTTTTTCCAAATGGCACGGTGAATGTATCGGATCTTCCCGAGAAATATCAATCTAAGGAAGTTCTTGAGAATAGTGATCTGGTCGAACTGGATGAGGAACGTATTGAAGATAATGGTGTTATGCCCAGACTTCCTCATGGAGGGATTGATCTGAAAGAACACCTGACTAATCTTGAATACAGTATGATCAAGCAGGCTCTGGACGAATCAAACTGGGTGGTCGCACATGCTGCAAAACGTCTGCAACTGGGTCGTACAACCCTGGTTGAGAAGATGCGTAAGTACAATATGCAGCGACAGGATGAAGCGTCATCAGCTTGACATGAATTTCAAATAAATCGCAGGAAAGTCTCTAAGCTATTGTAAGCTAAACACTATTATTTCTGGCACACAACTTGCTCATTCTGAACTATGTATCAGAGTGAGCAAGTATTAGTGATTGAACCAGAAATCCTCCCGTCACAAGGCAAGGAAAAAAGAAGACAAGACAGTAACCATATTAATGTTGTTACTGATGTTGTCTCTTTTTCTGATCAGTCCCAATCTACAGAAGAATTCAATCAGGATAATTCAACACTTGTACGACGACTGAATAATTTATTTCATGCTTTACCTGGAGCCGTTGTTATGCTCGATGGTGAAGGTCGAGTTGTACAGTCTAATCCAGCTGCAAGTGAATTACTGGGTGAACCACTGGAAAAAGAACACTGGCGCGATGTCGTCAACAGAGCATTTTCTCCTCGCTGGGATGATGGCCATGATATTTCGCTGGTCAATGGACGTATTGTAAACATTTCAACGCAACCCATGATCGATGAACCTGGGCAGATTTTATTGATCAAAGATGTTACAGAGACTCGTCAGCTACAGGAACAATTAAATCGTGCAAAACGATTGTCTGCAAAAGGTGAAATGGCCGCTGCATTAGCACATCAGATCCGTACACCTCTGTCATCAGCGATCCTCTATCTTTCAAATTTATCACATAAAAATCTTGATCAGACAGCCCGGGAAAAATT
>JALSSM010000066.1 GCA_026984275.1 Gammaproteobacteria bacterium | reverse complement strand
AATTATCTCTCGATCAAAACCCGGATTCTCCACAGATACATTTCAGCTTGGGTAGTTTTTATGCCGGACAATCGCGATGGCCAGAAGCACAGCAGGCTTTCTTTGATGCTTACAATGCCGATAAGGGCAACGCAGATTATGCGTATAATCTGGCCGTCAGTCTTGATCAGATGGGACAGGCAAAATCAGCCTTGTCTTATTATCGAATCGCTCTAAAGCTGGCTGATAAAACGTCCGTCAGTTTTAATACTTCCAGGGTACTTGCCAGGATCCAGAAACTTTCTGGTGTTGTTAAGCATTAACAGCCCGGCACAATAAAAGGCAATGAGTTCTCAGAATAATCCGCTCCGTATTGGCGAAATCCTGATCAAAAACGGTGTGGTCAGCAATGATCAGATCCGCATCGCGTTAATAGAACAAAAAAAACGCAATGAACATCTGGGTCGAATTCTCGTACGTCTTGGTTTCGCAACAGAAGCAATAATCCGGGATGTCCTTGGCGGTGCACTTGGGCAGAAAAGTACAGATCTATCCTCTGTTGTTCCTGATAGTGAAGCCATAAAACGAATTCCCAAAGAGTTAGCTCGTCGTTACCGCCTGTTACCACTGACCTATGATGTCAATCGTAATCATCTCAGCGTGGCCATGGCCGATACATTTAACGTTGTTGCCATTGATCAGATTAATGCGCTGATGGGAGGTGATGTTGAGATCACGGCCTCTCTGGCGGGTGAAGCTGAAATTCAGAAAGCGATTGATCAATTCTATGGGTTTGAGTTGTCTGTTGATGGTATTCTCAAAGAGATTGAAACCGGTGAGATTGATTACGATAGCCTCGAAGGAGACACAGACGAGTACAGCCAGCCAGTTGTCCGTTTGGTCAATGCCTTGCTTTCAGATGCCGTAAAACGAGAGGCATCAGATATTCACTTTGAACCCGAAGAAGGTTTTCTGCGATTTCGTTATCGTATTGATGGCGTCCTGCGACAGGTACGTAGTCTGCACAGAAATTACTGGTCGGCCATTGCCGTTCGACTTAAAGTAATGGCCGGTCTGGATATTGCCGAAACACGCAAACCTCAGGATGGTCGAATAACACTTTCATTTTCGGGACGCCCCATCGATTTCCGTGTCTCTACAATTCCAACCGTCCATGGAGAGAATATCGTTTTACGTATTCTTGATCGTCTTAAAGGGCTGGTGAGTCTGGAAGAGCTGGGGCTTGATGAAGATGTTCTTGATCTATTGAAGATCATGGTGGCCAGGCCCAATGGTATAATCCTGGTGACCGGCCCAACCGGTAGCGGTAAAACAACAACGTTATATTCACTCCTGACACATCTGAATACTGAGTCAGTCAACATCATGACATTGGAAGATCCTGTCGAATATCCTTTAAGCATGATCAGGCAGACCTCCGTCAATGAGGCGGTACGTCTGAACTTTGCCAGTGGGATCCGTTCTATCTTAAGGCAGGATCCCGATATTATTCTGGTTGGTGAGGTGCGTGACGAAGACACGGCGACAATGGCATTTCGTGCCGCGATGACAGGCCACCAGGTATTTACAACATTGCATACCAACTCTTCAATGGGTGCAATTCCACGGTTAATGGACATTGGAATTCGGCCAGAGATCATGGCGGGGAATATCATCGGTGTAATGGCGCAACGTCTGGTCAGAAAACTATGCAATCATTGCAAAGAAGCCTACGAACCCTCCGAAATGGAACGTCGTTTATTGGGTGCAAAAGCGGGAACTAAACCATTCAAAATTTTCCGTGCCAGAGGATGTGATGAATGTGATCATCAGGGTTATTCCGGGCGAATAGCGATCATGGAAATTCTCAAATTTGATCATGAAATTGATGAGCTAATTGCCGCGGGTGCGACACTGAAAGAACTTAATGACATGGCCAGTTCAAAAGATTTTAAGACGCTTGCAGAGATGGGGATCAGGAAAATAATTGAAGGTACAACCAGCCTTGATGAGATTTCCAGAGTCATTGATCTGACCGAGCGTATAGGTTAAATCCAGATGGAGCTATTCAAATATAAGGCAATCGATAAGGCTGGGAAGTTCGTCAATGGCCGATCAGACGCGATCAATCCAGGTGATCTGGAAGTACGATTGAGTCGCCTGGGACTGGATCTGATCTCTTATAAACAGGTACAGAAAGTCAGAAGTAATACTTTTACCCGACAGGGAATCAAACGTACCGATATGATTACTTTCTGTTTTCATCTTGAGCAATTGCTTCGAGCCGGTGTTCCGATTCTCGAAGCATTGAGCGATCTGCGAGACAGTGTTGAGAACCAGCGTCTGAGAGAAGTCATCATCGCGATGATTGAAACCATTGGCGGTGGAAAAAGTCTGTCTGAAGCAATGGCTGATTTCCCGAATGAATTTGGTGATGTTTTTGTCAATCTGATCAGAGCGGGTGAAGAAAGTGGCGAGCTGGTCAAGGTTCTGGATCATATGACAGAAAACCTGAAATGGCAGGATGAACAGGCAGCTTACACTAAAAAGCTATTTATCTATCCATCATTTGTTCTGGTGATCATCATCGGTGTATTGTTTTTTTTAATGCTTTACCTCGTTCCTCAGCTCATGCAATTCATGCAAAATATGGGGGAGGAATTACCTTTTCAAACCAGAATGTTGATCTCAGTCTCCAGTTTTTTTACAAAATTTTGGTACCTGTTTATTCTGATACCTATTATTATTTTCCTGGGTGTCGCATTTACCATGCGGATAAACCTTGATTTTCGTCGCTGGGTTGATGGGATGAAATTAAAGATACCCGTGTTTGGCCCCATTCTGAAGAAAATGATCATGACGCGATTTACCAATTATTTCGCTATCATGTATGGATCAGGCATTACTGTCATGGATTGTGTAAAATCAGGTGAGGCGATCGTAGGTAACACGGCTGTCGAAAAAGCTGTCAACGATGCCGGTAGACTGATCGGAGATGGAGAAGGGATCAGTGCCGCATTTGAACAAACAGAACTGTTCCCGCCTTTGGTACTTCGCATGTTGCGAGTAGGAGAAAATACAGGGACACTGGAAAAGTCACTGCAAAATGTCAGTTATTTCTATAACCGGGAAGTTAAAGAATCTGTCGAACGTTTACAGGAAATGATCGGGCCAGCACTGACCGTTATTATTGGTTTGCTGGTCGGGTGGATTATGTATTCCATACTGGGGCCAATTTATGATCTCATTGCTAAGATCAAAGTTTAATCGCGGGCCAAAGCGTGCGGTCTGTCTGGCTGCCGATGCGGTCACCGTTTACCACTGGCAAGATGGTGAGATAACCGATTCCTTTCAGTTTGATGCCGATGACACTGGGCGATTCCATTTCGCACGTTATCTGCAGGAAACACTTGTCCTCCCGACCTATCTTTTAGTTGATGTCGTCGAGGAAGAATTCAGGCAGGATACGATTCCTCATGTATCAGGCTCAGATCGTAAAAATGTACTGGAAAGAAAACTCAGCCGAAATTTTCGCAATACACCTTACACCTATCATATCCTGCAAGGTCGTCAGAAAGACGGGCGAAAAGACGACGAGGTGCTACTCACAGCACTGACGAACCCTGCGGCGATCACGCCTTGGGTGACATTGCTGGAACAGAACAAAATTCCACTGGCCGGGATCTATTCACAGCCAATCCTGAGCAAAAAATTGCTCAAACCATTGGGCGCAAAATCGACAAATACTTTATTAGTCACTCTGGGAGGATCCAGTGGCCTTCGGCAAACGTATTTTCGTGATCAACAGTTACAGGTAAG
>JALSSM010000065.1 GCA_026984275.1 Gammaproteobacteria bacterium | reverse complement strand
GTGGGAAAAAGTCAGGGCCGAATTTTTTGCTGGTGCCATAATCCATGAAAATACTTCAGACAACTTATTTATACAGGTTCCGAAAAAAGTTGAAGATGCCGCAATTGTTCCGATCAAAATAACATCACTGATGCCACAATCGAAGCAACATTATATAAAAAAGCTGTATCTTTTTATCGACAACAATCCCGTTCCGCTTGCAGCCATTTTCCATCTATCACCGACTGTTGCTACTTCGGGGTCAATCAACCTCGCTACTCGCATTCGTATCGACTCCTATAGCACTGTGCGTGTTATCGCAGAAATGAACGACGGCGCATTACACATGAATAGTCGCTTTGTGATCGCAGCAGGGGGTTGTTCAGCACCACCATTGAACAGGGATGGTTCGTCAGTCTCCGGCAAGCGAATCAAAACACGCCTGAACGAAGCGAGTACTGATCAGGCAATAAATGTCCGGATCCTGATCAAGCATCCCAATGCCAGCGGTCTACAATTTAACCCGATCACTGGTCAGTATATTCCTGCTCATTATGTCACCGATATCACCATCAGCTTCGAGAACAAAGTTTTGATGAAGATAGAAACTGGTATATCGGTCAGTGAAAACCCATCGTTCAACTTCAGCTTTAGCCCTGAAAAACAGGGAATATTATCCATTAAAGTGATGGACAGTAAAAAACAGGCATTTTCAGAAAAATTAAAGATTGAGCAGCCTGCCAGTTAGCACTGGCATTCGGTTTGCACTCCAAATATCCAGATTCTCGACAGGCTGCAATGGCAAGAATACCACCTCCAATGTTGTTGAATAGTACGCCCCAATTCACTCGGGAATAATTCATTGTCCCATTTCCCAGACTAAAGCCACATAACGATCCTTAAACCGTTTATAAAACATGCGGCACCCAATATTTCTCAACGATTAAATGTAAATTTCCTTGACTTTATCGGGAGTTATTCCTATGCTTCCAACCGAAATTATTTCAACGATTTCTTCGGTTTGCACTCACCAACACTAATTAATTACAGGAGAAATCTCTATGAAATTACTAACATCTACTATGGCTGTCTCTCTCAGCTTATTCATCACTCCAGCTTTTGCCGATAGTCATGGCGACAATGGCGATCTGGATGATGTCCGTGACTGGGATATTGTTAGCATCGAAACATGTCTTGATGCGGCTCTCGACACCATTCCGGGTCATCCCCGTAAGGTTGAATTCAAAATGGAAGGCGACGATCCCATTTATGAATTTGATATTGAAGCTAAAAATGGCACAACATACAATGTTGAATGTAATGCTGAAGAAGGCTTTATCGTCGAAATCGAACGAGAAGTCTCTAAAGATGATGCTCTTTTCAAGAGCCTGGCTAAAGTAAGTGAAAAAGAAGCACGTGATTTTGCTTTGGCAGTACATCCGGGTAAGGTCGTCAGTAATGAGTATGAAATCGGTCAGGATGGCGATGCAACTTATGAGTTCGATATCCAGACTGAACTGGGCTACGAAATCAAAGTTGATGTCGATGCTGCGACGGGTGAAATTGAAGAAGCCAATATCGAAATCTATGAAATTGGTTCAGAAAAAGAATAATTTTTTTCTATCGTGTAAAACAAAAAAGGGCAGATTTTTCTGCCCTTTTTTTTAGATTCTCAACAGCTGTTTAGAGACCGTTCAACAAGGCCTGGGCAGCTTCTATCTTTTCTGTACAACCTTCCATCTCGATCTCTTCAACTTCTGAAGTGAAACCGAGTTTTGCCAATGCTGGCACACTATCCCAGTCAACCTGGCCTAAAGGATGATCAGTGCCCATAAAGGATTGCAGGAGTGCAACCTGAACAACATCGACCATATCTGCTTCAGGTTGTTTATCTCGCGTCAGATCACCATATTCAGCAGCAACATCGATCAGGGATTGTGGAAACATCCAGGCTTCCATAATCTTTTTTCCAACCGGACTGCTCAGCTTCTCAACAAGCTTATCAAGCACGTCAAGATTTTCCAGTAGCTCTGGCCGCTCATCCGCACGCATCAGTACAGGTAATGCTCCAATGTTATGGATCAAACCGGCCAGCATGGCCTCATCAGATTTAACCGTTGGGCACGTTGAACCAAGAACATGGCTGATCGCTGCGATCTGTGTATTGTATTCCCAGAGTTCACGCATCTTTTTACCCAGTACAGGTGATTTTGCGTTGAATAACTGTTTCATCATTAAACTGGTGACCAGGTTGCGGATCAGATTGACACCCAGTCTGGCCACGGCCATTTGTACACTTTCGATTTCCTTCTGGCCTCGAAACAACGGACTGTTAGCGACCTTGATCAACTTCGCCGAGAGAGCGCTATCCGAGATAATAATATTGGCCATGTCGGCGGCAGAGGCATTCGGATCATTGACAATATTCCGCACTTCCATAGCGACTTCTGGCAAGGTCGGTAAGGAAAGTTTACCTGAGTCCAGATCACTGATTAATTCAGCATAAAATTCTTCTTCGTTGATGGCTTCTGCGACGGTCATGTCTTTTGGCTCCAGCGTTTCTGTAATAAGTGATTAGTAATAGTCAATATATCGTCGCTTTTCTCTGGATCTTGAGCTAAAAAGTGACGATAATTATTTTATTAAATCTAATGCACAGAGCTTGCCAGAAAATAACCCAATTTTTGACTGGATGTTAGAAAATACGTTTTTAATAAAGAGAGATTTTATTTTGCCAGCGAGATCACTGGCTTTTGCGCATTCCTGCGAAACAGGACGGCGGTATTACCGATTTGTTGAATACATTCTGATTTAGTTTCATCAGTAATTTTTTGCAGGACTTCATCACGTTCCTGGCGATCACCGACATTAATCTTCAGCTTGATCAGTTCATGATACTCCAGAGAACTCCTGATCTCTTCCATGACATTCTCAGTGAGTCCATTCTGTCCAATTCGAACGACAGGCTTTAGCTGATGCGCCAGTGACCGTAAAGTTTTGATTTGTGATTTGGTCAATACCATACTTCTGTTCACTCACAGGATTTAGGAGTGGCGAGATCCTACAGAAAGATTCTCCTGAAAGCGATGGATATTTTCTTCGACCTTTGCAATATTTGCCTCATGGCTCCTGATAATCTCTTTGCCTTCTGAAGTCATGGATAAATACTGTAACGTCTCTCTCACATAAGGCGCGACTGATTTTGTGTAAAAATCCACATAACCATTAAGTAAGTCGCCCGGTTGTTGATAACCTGTGACTTTGTTGTATCCATTCTCTTCAAACTCATAAAAGACAGCGGGTAGCTTATTAAGATATCTTGGATCACTTAACTGGCCTATCAGATCAGCGCCACGAACCAGACCTGGAAAATCATCAGTGATCTGGTAATTGTCAGCCTTGGGTATTGGAAAACGCGTACGTTCGATACACTCCTGAATAAACTTAATATCGATCCCGTTTTGTTGAGAAAAGGTTTCCTCTACGAAGTGTTTACCCCGATCAATATGTACCGACATTAACAGTGCATCACTGGCACCATTATCGAGTGTACTGACAGATTCTTTCGTCAAGTCCAGATCCGAAACATAACCAATATCATGACAAAGCAGCGACATGATAAAGTTCAACCAGATCTCAGGGGTGATGCTGTTGTTTTCTGCTTTTAACTTGCCTTGCAGGACTGCCTGTCCGACCAGGGTGACCTGAATGGTGTGTTCAACATTATGATAAAGCGTATTACTCTCAGCAATGATTCGAATAACCTGATCTGCATTCCTTGTGATCTGGCTTTCGTATTCTGGATGAATATTGCCGAACGCCGCTTGATAACCCACGCTAAGGCGTGCGATGAATTCTTCCGATAAAATTTTGATAATGTCGAGCATTCTGCTATTCGTCGTTAGTATCTGATTCTTTCTGATTCAGAAATTCTCTCTTGCACATTGCAAGCCACTTTCGACTATAACACAACGTCAAAAATGTGACTTTGATCACAAAAAAGAGATGTCAGCAGATTCTTATCTGACTAACCTGAACTCGGACACCAACTATGTTTTTTTCCCTTCTCATAAGGCACACCATAACCAGATTCGATCAGAGCCTCACTGAGTAATTTGCCTCTTTTGTTTCGGATCTTCGCATAAAACTTTCCATTGGTGGCGGATTGTCTGACATCTGTAATCCTTGCCTGAGTTCCTATAAAAGCCAGGGTCATTTCCAGCGCTTCTTTTGCCAGTAATTCTTCAGCATCACATGAACCAGCAAGCGAAGGAGTATCAACACCCAGAACACCGATTTCGACCAGTTTTTTTTCGCCGGGCCAAATGGCCACATCAAACTTTATGGTCTCAGCATTGATCACCTCGCGTACGGTTGCGTTATAAGGCCCATAGAAAAGAGTTAAAGCAATGACAAACCACATAATTTACTCACTTTTTAATGTTAGAATAACTTTCGAGATTACCTGACAAAACACGGAGAAACAATCTATGAATATGCTCGATATGATCCTTGGATCCCAAAATAACGGCACCTTAAATCAGGTTGCAAAATCATTTGGGCTTGGACAATCAGAAACCAAAAGTGTTGTTGAACAATTATTACCTGTGCTGACGCGTGGTCTGCAAAAGAATACATCACAGCAGGGTGGTATGGATGCCTTGATCGATGCACTCTCCAGTGGCAATCATCAAAAGTATATTGATCAACCGGA
>JALSSM010000064.1 GCA_026984275.1 Gammaproteobacteria bacterium | reverse complement strand
GCCACCCAGAGACTTGCGTTGTTTCTCATAATCAACACCACCATAAACAAGCGCAAGTTTAAGATCGGTATATTTCCCTAATGCAATGGCATCCTTATGGATCTGAATAGCCAGTTCTCGTGTTGGCGCTATGATAATCGCTCGGGGTTGATTCTGTTTCCTTTGTTCAGAAGGGGCCGTATTCAGAAGTACATTCATGGTCGCCAGTAAAAAGGCGGCGGTTTTCCCTGTGCCTGTTTGTGCCTGACCGGCAACATCTTTGCCCTGCAAAGCAAGAGGAAGAGTCAGAGCCTGTATTGGTGTACAAAAGTCAAAGCCGATTTCATTCAGACCCTGAAGTAGTTTATCGTGCAGATCGAGATCAGCAAAACGAGTATCTGATAAATGTGTGTCTGTCATAGTGCGCGAAGCATATCCGAATTGCCTGACAAATTATATAAGCGGTAAAATCAGTCCATGTCAAAAGAACTACCACCTAAACCCCGGAAACCGGAAGAATATGAGTGCTGTGGTCGCCATTGTGATCCCTGCATTATGGATTATTATTATCGAGCGATGGAGCGTTGGGAGAAAAAAGTGGCAGAAATAAAGGCACGAAAATCAGACTGATCAGGATTGTTCCCATGGTAAACCATGAAATCGCCAACCATTGATCTCACCACGATGTTTCTTTTCATTACGATCGCCTTCAAATCCTTCAATGACATTGTAAACGGATTTAAACCCGGCAGCCGTCAGTAATTCTGCTGCCGTTTCTGACCGAACTCCACTACGGCATATAGTCAGGATAGTTAAATCTTCAGGATTGATATCATGAGACCGATGCAGAATCTCACGTACTTTTGTACAAAAGTCAGGATCAGTGTTCCATGCAGGTGCCTCCATTAAAGGCACATGAAGTGCGCCAACGGGATGGCCAATGTACTCAAATTCCATTGTCGTTCTTACATCCAGCAAAACAGTTTTTGCACTTGTAGATTGATTCTGTAATTTATCCCAGGCTTCCTGAGGTGTCATTGTTTTGACCATAAAGATTTTGCTCTGAATAATCGGACTCTATAGTATACAATAATGTCACATGAGTAATCCTGAATTTACCCACGTTGCTGCTGTTGATCTGGGTTCCAACAGTTTCCATATGGTTGTCATGCAGTTGTCTGATGGACGACTACAGGTTGTCGATAAGTTGAAAGAAAGCATTCGCATGGCTGCGGGTCTTGATGAAAATAATAACTTGTCAGAAGAAGCCATGGAACGGGCCATTGATTGTTTGCTCCGTTTTGGTCAGCGTTTGCGTGACATGCCGAAAGGCAGTGTTCGGATCGTCGGTACGAATACACTGCGTAAGGCAAAAAACAGTGAAGAGTTCCTGACCCGTGCCGAAGAGGCCGTTGGCCATCCCATCGATATTATTTCTGGTTATGAAGAAGCACGTCTGATTTATCTGGGTGTGTCGCACAGTCTGGAAGACAATAGTAAACACCGACTGGTCATGGATATTGGCGGCGGTAGTACAGAATTCATTCTGGGGCAGCAGTTCAAGCCGAAAAAAACAGAAAGCCTGCATATGGGCTGCGTTAATTTCAGCAAAAAATATTTCAAGAAAGGAAAAATCGATCTGCGCTCCATGTACAAGGCCGAGCTGGCCGCTTTAATGGAACTGGAAACCATTGAAAAACGTTATCGAAAGATCGGCTGGGAATCTGCCATTGGTGCTTCTGGAACAATACTGGCGATCAACAATGTTGTGACTGAGCAAGGCTGGAGTAAAGACGGAATTACATCTGAATCCCTCAGCAAATTAAAAAAATATCTCATAGAAGCAGCGCATGTTGATAATATAAAATTGGAAGGGCTGGCTTCTGATCGGAGGGCCATTTTCCCGGGCGGTGTTGCGATACTATCAGCCTCCTTCAAATCACTGGAAATTGATCAGATGGTTGTTTCCGACGGCGCCCTTCGTGAAGGCGCGATCTATGATTTGCTTGGCCGGATCAGAAAAGAAGATGTTCGGGAAGGGACTGTAGAAACACTGGAAGAGCATTATCGTATCAATACAGAACAAGCCGATCGGGTAGAAAAGAATGCACTGGACTTTCTTTCACAGGCACAGGAAAGCTGGAAATTGTCTGACTACAAGCCGCAATTGCGCTGGGCAGCCAGACTTCATGAAATTGGTATCGCTATTTGTTATAGCCAGTATCACAAGCATGGATATTATCTGCTCTCAAATCTGGATATGCCCGGTTTTTCACGGTATGAGCAGCAATTGCTGGCAACCGTTGTAAGAGGGCATCGGCGCAAGTTTCCACGGGCAGAAATTGATCTGATGCCCAAATCATATCGTTCAACGGCTGAACAACTTTGTATTCTGTTAAGGCTGTCGGTTGTTCTGCATCGTGCTCAGTCTGATATAGACCTTCCTGATATCAAGCTGAAAGTTGATCAGAAAAAAATCAAACTGACCTTTCCGGAAGGCTGGCTGGAAGAACATCCTTTAACCAGGGCTGATCTGGAGCAGGAGTCCGAATACCTGGAAGCTGCAGGTTTTGGGCTTAAAATTAAATAACCTGAATGGCTATCTCTTATTCTGAGTGCAGGTTAAATAACCTGAACCCGGGATAAGAGATAGCCATCCAGCACGCTTCTTTTAGCGACTCTCGGCGTTGGAGCTGCTTCCAATAGCTCGCTATTGCTGCGCATCTCCGCCTTGATAGTCACTAAAAGAATCGCACTGGACAAAACGCCCATATATTTTTATATAACTTATTGGATTTTAACGTTTTTATGGCCATCCTTATCCCGAGTTCAGGTTAAATAGTACTCTGATCCTTGTGAGCAACAATGACATCTTTTAGCAAAAATCTTCTTGGCTGGTTCTGCAAACATGGCCGAAAGAATTTACCCTGGCAACAGAAACCAACACCTTATCGCGTCTGGGTTTCCGAGATTATGCTTCAGCAAACACAGGTGCAGACTGTGATTCCATATTTTGATCGATTCATGCAAAGCTTCCCTGATCTTGAAACACTTGCTGCCGCGTCGTTAGATCAGGTTCTCCATCACTGGTCAGGGCTGGGCTACTATGCACGTGCCCGAAATCTACATAAAGCTGCCCAGGTGATCTGTGATCAACACGCGGGACAAATCCCTGATGATTTTGAAGAATTGCTACAGCTACCGGGCATTGGCCGATCAACAGCTGGAGCGATTCTGTCATTAGCTTTTCAACAACGCCAGCCCATTCTTGATGGTAATGTTAAACGTGTCCTGACGCGTTATCACGCAATTGAGGGTTGGCCTGGTGAAACAATGATACAAAAAACGCTCTGGAAAATGGCCGATCAACAGACCCCGCAGGAAAAAGTAGCCGAATATACCCAGGCGATTATGGATCTGGGTGCGACGGTCTGTACTCGCAGCAAACCAAAGTGTGGAAGTTGCCCGTTAAGCGTAGATTGCGAAGCAAACAAGCAGGATCGGCAGGCAGATTTTCCGACGTCTAAAAAGAAGAAAATATTACCCGTCAAAAAGAAAATTTTTCTGATCCTGAAAAATGATCAAAATGAAGTTCTATTGGAGAAGCGACCACCATTCGGGATTTGGGGTGGTCTCTGGAGCCTGCCAGAATGTGATCAGGAGGCTGATCCCGAGGCGGTTTGCGATCAGCGTTTTTCATGCAAGATAACAAATCAGCGCAAGCTTAAAATCAAACGCCATACTTTTAGTCACTATCATCTTGAGATCACGCCATTACTGATAGAAATCAGTGATCATGACACAGTGGTTATGGAATCAGACCAGACACTCTGGTATAACAATAACCAACAAAAACACTTGGGATTGGCAGCTCCTGTTGCCAGCTTGTTAAAAAATATTGAAGGAATGAAACAATGACGCATAGGGTCAATTGCATCAAACTTGGAAAAGAAGCCGAAGGGTTGAAAAGAGTCCCATACCCCGGCGATCTGGGAAAAAGAATCTACGAAAACGTTTCGCAGGAGGCCTGGGAAATGTGGCTTGGTCATCAGACCATGCTGATCAACGAAAACCGGCTCACTCCAATCGAACCCAAAGCGCGAGAATTTCTGGAAGCTGAGATGGAAAAGTTTTTCTTTGGCGAAGGATCAGAATTGCCAGAAGACTACGTCCCACCTGAGTAATTCATAGTTAATTTAAGCGAAAGACTTGACTCAAACCGTCTCAAAAGGTCTAATAGCGCGCTCGCAACAAAACCTCAAAATGGCTTGGTAGCTCAGTTGGTAGAGCAGAGGACTGAAAATCCTTGTGTCGGCAGTTCGATTCTGCCCCGAGCCACCATTTGGTACTAAAGATTTCTACTTTCCCACATTATCGGTATTCATCAGGAGAACTGCCGAAATTCTTAATGTATCGGCAAGCTATGAAAACCCTCCCTGGTTTTCACCTTTCCGGCCAGCCTGACGGCTGTTCAGATTATTTACAGCTTTCTGGTTGAAATTAAAACATATCCTTTTTATATCCAGATTTTTATTATGGAACCAATACCGCAGCGCCCTGAAACCTGCCCATGCGCAGATCATCCAGAGCCTGGTTAGCCTGTTCCAGTGGGTAGGGGTGGACTTCTGTCTGGATCTGTATTTGAGCTGCCATCTTCATGAAGTCAATGCCATCCTGCCGGGTTAAATTTGCAACCGAACAGAGGCTACGTTCACCCCAGAGAATGGCGTAGGGAAATTCAG
>JALSSM010000063.1 GCA_026984275.1 Gammaproteobacteria bacterium | reverse complement strand
GGCTATCCGGAATAAATAAGTTGTAAACTTTGCTCTATGTTCATAACGTTCACGAGCCTTGATCAGGTTTATCCAAATCTCCTGAAACAGATCATCGGCTACGGTGTGATCACTGGTCTGACGTAATAGATAACGGTACAAAGAACCTTTATGACGTGCGTATAGCTGCTCAAAGGCCTGAGCACTGCCATCACGATATTGCATCATTAAGGTTTCATCGTTGACCATTGAGTAAGTATAGACCTGCGATCGAAAATAAAAAAAGCAAAAAAAAGAGGCTTAAAGCCTCTTTTTCAAATGATAGTGCAGAAAAAAATTACTCTCCTTCTCCAACCTCTTTCATACTCAGTCGAATACGACCCTGCTTATCAACTTCCAGTACTTTCACGCTGACAGTCTCACCTTCTGATAATTTATCGCTGACATTCTCGACTCGTTCATCTGAGATCTGGGAAATATGAACCAGCCCATCCTTGCCCGGCAATATATTCACAAAGGCACCGAAATCCATGATCTTGGCCACTTTACCTTCATACACTGTACCCACTTCAACTTCAGCCGTGATTCTTTCTACCCATTTTAATGCCGCCTGACCCGCTGCATTGTCAACCGAGGCAATTTTTACTGTTCCGTCATCATCAAGATCAATTGATGCACCGGTTTCTTCAGTGATCTGGCGAATTGTCGCACCACCTTTGCCTATAACATCACGGATCTTGTCAGGATTGATATTGATCGTCAGAATTCTTGGTGCATGCTCTGACATCTCTTCGCGAGTAGTAGAAATGACTTTTGCCATTTCACCAAGGATGTGGAGACGACCGGCTTTAGCCTGTTCAAGCGCAGCTTCCATAATTTCTTTTGTGATACCGTCAATTTTGATATCCATTTGCAACGCATTGATGCCGTTTTCACTACCGGCTACTTTAAAGTCCATATCACCAAGATGATCTTCATCACCAAGGATGTCCGACAGAACAACAAATTTGTCGCCTTCTTTGACCAGACCCATCGCGATACCAGCAACAGGCGCCTTAAGTGGCACACCCGCATCCATCAGAGACAGACTAGTACCACAGACAGAAGCCATTGAGCTGGAGCCATTTGATTCTGTGATTTCTGAAACAACTCGGATCACATAAGGGAATTCTTCAATGGATGGCAGGACACCAACAATCCCACGTTTTGCAAGACGGCCATGACCGATCTCACGACGTTTTGGCGAACCAACACGACCTGTTTCGCCTACGCAGTATGGAGGGAAATTATAATGCAGCATGAAGTTATCTTTGTAAGATCCTTCCAGTGCATCAATAATTTGAGCATCCCGTTGTGTCCCTAATGCGACAGTGACAATCGCCTGTGTTTCACCTCGTGTGAACAGTGCAGAGCCATGTGTTCTTGGCAGGACACCGACACGCACGGCAATATCACGAATATCGGCTTTATCACGACCATCGATTCGTTTTTCACCATTGATGATCGCACTACGAACCACTTCATGCTCCAGATGTTCGATTGCGTTACTGACTTCACCTTCTGACCATTTTCCTTCTTCTTCCTCACCGACCAACGCTTCTTTTGCTTCGGTTCGAATGGCAGAAAGCGCATCACGACGTTCCATTTTGTCAGTGATACCGTATGCATCTTTGATTTTGCTCTGAAATCCTTCAGCCAGCTTCGTTGCCAGATCTTTATCTTCTTCCGGCGCCTGCCAGTCCCAGGGTTCAGCATTCACTTCTTCAGCCAGTGCAGAGATGTTGTCGATCACTGTCTGGAATTGTTCATGGCCGTACATAACAGCTCCAAGCATCACTTCTTCAGAAAGCTGTTTTGCCTCTGACTCAACCATGAGTACAGATGATGATGTGCCCGCAACAACCAGATCAAGTTCAGAATCATCCAGTTCAGAAAATGACGGGTTAAGGATATATTCGCCATTCTTGTAGCCAACTCTTGCAGCACCAACCGGTCCATTGAATGGGATACCCGTAATGGACAAGGCAGCGGACGCACCAATCAATGCAACAATATCTGGATCAACGGCAGGATCCAGTGACATGACTGTGGCAACAATCTGAACTTCGTTAGTGAATCCTTTTGGAAATAAGGGGCGCAAAGGTCGATCAATTAAACGACAGGTCAGGGTTTCTTTTTCAGTTGGACGCCCTTCACGTTTGAAGAATCCACCTGGAATTTTACCGGCGGCATAAGCTTTTTCCTGATAATCAACCGTCAGAGGGAAAAAATCGCGGCCATGATCGGCGTCTTTTTTACCGACGACAGCAACAAAAACGACCGTGTCGCCCATGCTGGCCATAATTGAGCCAGTTGCCTGTCTTGCGATCTCCCCGGTTTCAAGGGTCATCGTCTGATCGCCATACTGAAATGTTCTTTTAATTGCTGCCATTTGATATCACTTTAATTTAATTATTTTTAAGAGTCAGAACGACACTACCCGGGATAACCCGGGTAGTGTCAATGTATTTATCTGGACAATTTTACTTTCTCAGTCCCAGACTGTTGATCAGTGTTCGATAGCGTTCGATATCAACACCTCGGAGATAGTCCAGCAGTTTACGTCGCTGGTTAACCATTCTCAGCAAACCTTGTCGGGAATGATTATCTTTCTTATGTTCTTTGAAATGATCAGACAAATCTTTAATACGTGTGGTCAGCAGGGCAACCTGCACTTCAGGAGAGCCCGTATCATTGTCTGAACGTTGAAATTGTTTTACTACTTCGCTTTTATCTGTAGCCGTTAGTGCCATTAATGGACTCCATACACTTTATTTACATACTTTTGAGGTGGCGTATTGTAACCGTGAGTTATTGATTGGACAAGGAATATTTCACCAGAATCATCACGATACCCTGAATAATTTTAATTATCCGTCGCGATCAGCCGTTTCGGCGCAATTCGACCGTCACCTGTAACATCTGCCAGCCCTAAAAATCGCTCTGATCCTTGATAAACTCTGACCATTCCAAATTTCGGTAAGGATGAAACCATCACGGCCTGACCATTAAGAAAATAAAAGCTGACTTCTTCTGTCAATTCAACTTTCGGCAAATCTGTCAGGCCAGCATCCACAGGCAGGAGTAATAGATCGAGCTGATCGGGTCTTGCTACCATTTCTTCCAGAGCATCCAATGTGTAAGCATTATTAATTTTAAAACAACCGACCGCCGTTCGCCGTAAGGTTTTGACATGGGCACCACAACCCAGCTCCTCACCTATATCTTCGGCCAATGTTCGAATATATGTCCCTTTTGAACAATCCACTTCGAGTATAAAACCATCTTCAGTCAGATCAATTGCTTGCAGACGATAAATTTGCTGAACCCTTTCTTTTCTTTTGACTTCCTTTCCTTGCTGGGCCAGTTTGTAGAGCCTTTCACCATCATGTTTCAGTGCTGAATACATCGGTGGAACCTGAGTGATTACCCCTCTGAACTTTTCAAGGATTTTTTCGAGATCACCCTTTGTCAAATCTGGAACCGGACGCGTTTTTACGATCTCGCCAGTGGCATCCAGCGTACTCGTGTTAATGCCCAGTTTTACTTCCGATCGGTAAGATTTATCTGAATCCAGTAAAAAAGTCGACATTTTGGTCGCTTCACCAAAACAAATCGGTAGTAACCCTGTCGCGGGTCCATCGAGGTTGCCAGTATGGCCAGCTTTTTGTGCCTGATAAAGTCGTTTTACCTTTTGTAAAGCCTGATTACTACTCAGACCCGCAGGTTTGTCCAGCAGTAGAATTCCATCAATTTTTCGACCTTTACGTCTTCTGGCCACTATGATTGATCGGGTGTGTTATCTTTTTGAGAAACTTCGTCCAGTAGCGCTTCCATTTTGTTGCCTCTTTCTATGGAGACATCATAATAAAAAATAAGGCGAGGGACGGTACGTAAGGTCATCACTTTTGACAGGCAATGGCGCAGATGAGGACTGGCTTCGTTCAACACTTTCTCACCCTGTTTTTCATCAAGATCAGCACCTAACAGGGTGAAATAGACTTTTGCCAGAGAGAGATCTGAAGCAAGATCGACAGCCGTAAAGGTCACCAGACCCAGGCCGGATTCATCCACTTCTTTGCTGATCATGGATGCCAGTTCACGCTTGATCTGCTCTTCTACCCGGCGGGCACGGCTGAATTCTTTGGGCATAAATTACGTTCTATGGAAAAAAAAATCTTAAAATTAGAGATTTCGCGCAACTTCAGTGCGCTCAAAGACTTCTATCTGATCGCCCGGTTTAATGTCATTGTAATTTTTAACCCCGATACCACATTCTGTTCCGGATTTGACTTCAGCGACATCATCTTTAAACCGACGCAAAGATTCCAGCTCGCCTTCATAAACCACAACATTATCGCGCAGAACCCGAATGGGAGCACTTCGTTTAATGGTACCAGTGGAAACAATACAACCTGCAATGGCACCCAACTTGGAAGAACGGAAAACATCTTTAACTTCAGCGATCCCAATGATTTCTTCTTTCACATCCGGTGACAACATACCGCTGAGAGCAGCTTTGACATCATCAATGACATCATAAATCACACTATAATAGCGGAGATCAAGTTCCTCTTCTTCGATCAGTTTTCGAGCGGTACTATCAGCACGAACATTAAAACCGATAATCACGGCCTGTGAAGCCATGGCCAGAGTTGCATCGGATTCGTTTATGCCACCCACACCGTTAGCCACAATATTCACTCTCACCTCATCGGTATTGAGTTTGATCAGGG
>JALSSM010000062.1 GCA_026984275.1 Gammaproteobacteria bacterium | reverse complement strand
ATAAACGGGCTATAAAACTTCCAACATGTGGAGCCATACGAACCAGCAAATCGGAGATCGCCTGAGGCTCCATTCCCTCTCCCTGACATGTGCGATAGTGATCAAAAGAGGTGGCTAATTCTGGATCAGATTTTTTTACTTCTTTAGTAAAACATTCTGTCAGATCGCTGAGTCGTTTCGGATCATAAAGATCCGCATATTCAAATCCAGGGAGGTTTAGAACCAGTGGTTCGCTATTATTGATGATAGTAGTCATTTGATGCGATCTATCCGAGCTGAGCAAAGGATGAAATTCTAGCGGCATTGCCGCATTGCATCAATGTTGATCTGTTATAAGGTTATTATAATAAGAGGAAACTATAGTCTGGCAATGGATCGCGTCTTTTGAGCATCTTCAAGCATAGTAAGTACACAATTGATGGGTTTGAAGTAACCTTTCGTATCACCATCTTCATCAACACTACCCTGTACCACACCGATAATTTTTCCCGATTCGGCATCCATAACCGGCGAACCAGAACTTCCCGGAATAAAAGGCTTGTCAATCAATACGACTGAATTGTTCCTGCAACTTAATTCGGTTGGTTGGTGCGAATTACCAAAAGTGACACTACCCAGAATACTGGCTTCTTTCAAAATAAAATCATCCTCAAATTTACGTAACCAATAAACCTTCCTCGGAGCGGTCAGATCAGGCAGATAATCTACCTTGGTATGATTACAATGTTTGGAACAAAGCCTGTCCGGCAATTCAAAAACAGCGATATCCTGTTCTTCATCTGTAAATATGGGTTCTGTCACAGACAAACCATCAATGAAACTGCTGCTTTTTACCCGCAGTGAAGGGAAAGATGTGGTGAGGTTATGGTGCACTGTGAAAAAAAGATTGCCAATCACAAAACCACTACCTTTGTTGTGCTCTTCCTGACCACCGATAAATTTCGTGACTGTCGTGATCGATTGAACAATCTTGTCCAAGATGACGGCTCTCTGATCAGGGAACTTTTGCTCACTGTCGACAGGCGCTAATTCAGCAACAGCCAGTTTTTTTTCCTCAGGAACAACCTTTTGTGAAGCAATGGCCTCGGGCTTCACTTCAGATTGAACCAGTTTTTCTTGTTCAGATATCACAGAATAAGAAATTGATCGATGAAAAATCATCAGGTAAGCCGCCACAATAAGAAGGGCTTTTCTTCGCTTGTTTCTGATGATTGGCATAAACATATTACATCTCCTGATGGTTCTATCAGGAGATAAGCAATATCAGTGCCTAAGATTTTATTTGAATAAAATTTAACGTCCTTTAAAGATTGAACCGAGAAGACCACGAACGATCTGTCTACCAAGACTGCTTCCCAAAGTCCGGGCAACACTTTTACCCATGGTCTCAAGAATGCCCTGTCTCTGACGGCCGCGACGTCGTTTTGGCTTTTCTTCATCATAACGTCTGGATTTTGGCGGTGCCTTTTGTTCCGCCTTTTCCGCACGATGTTTGAGCATTTCAAAAGCTGATTCTCTGTCAACGGTCTCATCGTAAACACCCAGAATGAGACTATTCTGGATAACTTCTTTTCTCTCTTTTCTGGTCGCCGGTCCAAGACGTGAGGAAGGTGGTCTTATCAAAGTACGATCAACAACACTGGGCACACCTTTTTTCTGTAGTGTCGAAACCAGTGCTTCACCAACACCCAGTTCTGTGATTGCTTTGGCTGCATCAAAATTTGGATTTGCCCGGAAAGTTTCTGCCGCAACCCTGACCGCTTTTTGTTCTCGCGGTGTATAGGCTCTTAGTGCATGTTGAATACGATTTCCAAGTTGGCTAAGAACTGAATCGGGAACATCCATGGGGTTTTGAGTGACAAAATAGACACCTACCCCTTTTGATCGGATCAGTTTAACAACCTGTTCGACTTTCTCGATCAGTGCCCTGGGGGCTCGATTGAAAAGCAGATGTGCTTCATCAAAAAAGAACACCAGTTTTGGTTTTTCCGGGTCACCGACTTCAGGTAATTCTTCGAATAATTCAGATAATAACCACAACAGAAAAGTTGAATACATGCGCGGATTCTGCATTAATTTATCTGCTGCCAGAATATTGATCATGCCGTATCCTTCTGAATCCGTTTGCATGATGTGCTCCAGATCCAGTGCAGGTTCACCAAAGAAGTTTTTAGCGCCTTGTTGTTCCAAAACCAGTAATCGGCGCTGGATCGCACCAACGGAGGCAGCACTTACGTTACCGTACTCCATTGTCAATTCCTTTGCATTCTGACCAACAAAATTCAACATAGCACGGAAATCTTTCAGATCCAGTAGCAACATGCCTTCATCATCCGCCAGTTTGAAAACAATATTGACGACTCCTTCCTGAGTGTCGTTTAACTCAAGCAAACTTGAGAGGAGTAAGGGTCCCATTTCCGAAATCGTCGTACGGACTGGATGTCCCTGTTTACCATACAAATCCCAGAATACTGTCGGAAATTCTCGATATCCATAATCATCAAAGCCAATTTTCTCAGCTCTTTCTTCCAGTTTTTTATGAGGTTTTCCTGCCTGAGACAGGCCTGACAGATCGCCCTTCACATCAGCCATGAAGACTGGTACACCCTGGCTGGAAAAACCTTCAGCAAGGATCTGAAGCGAAACCGTTTTACCCGTTCCGGTAGCACCTGCAATCAGGCCATGTCGATTCGCCAATTTAAGATCGAGAGTCTGCTGCTTCTCTCCCTTGCCAATATAAATTGATAAAGGATCAGACATTGGGGTTATTACCTCCGAAACCGAAATCACGCCGTGCAGAAACAATAGTCACTGTAAATCCAGCGACAACGTCCACTAATGCCATCAGGGTTAGTACTGCGAAGACTGAGTTTCCCGCTTTTTCAGCCAGGATAAATTGCAGAAGCATACCAACGAAAACCACCATTGATAAGGTGTGATCAAGAATTGAACCGGTTGTTGTGCGCGTCGCTTTAAAAATCTCCACATAGAGAAAAATGATGCCGATGAAGACCAGGATATCACCCCTGGTGATTTCCCACACGACTTCTGACGGAAGAGTAATTGAAAAGACGACTGTTTCAATACTGCCAGCATCACTGAACATTGTCAGTGCATTATAAGCTAGCCATAAAATCGCAAAAAGTGGAATGGAGCGGATAACAAACATGATAATTTTCCTTTTTCAAGATGAGGTTCAAGGTGCTATATTAAAGCGTGTCAGTGAGGTTTGAAAGATCTCTGGCAGAAATCGACTGACTGACAATTTTTTTAGGGGAATCCATGGGACGAATCGTTATCTGGATCATTGGCCTGGCATTATTATCGATCGTCTATGTTGCGGCGATACATTTTAAGGCTGATGAAATCGAATATGACCTGAATGACCGATCCAATCTTGCATTGGTCAAAAACAACATCTCATGGGCAGATGTTGCTATCAATGGTAGAGATGCCGTCATTAAAGGTCTAGCTCCTGATCTGGCATCCATAGAAAGCGCTAAAACGGCCATTCAGTCTGTGTGGGGAATTCGGATAGTGGAATGCCAATGCCAGGTTTCAAACAAAACCTCCGATGATATCTCTGATCAAACCTCTCTGAAACCAACCCGGAGCAAAGAACAAAAAACGGCCCTTTCTGGCGCACAGGATAAGTCTGCCGACAAGCCAGTTCCCAACACAGAAACGCTGACTACCGTTGATATGAATAAAGAAAACACTACAGAAACAAATAACGATATTGCCCAATGTCAGGATAATATTGATGATCTTCTGGGGAAACGCACGATTGAATTTGATACTGGCAGTAGCACCATATCAGATGAAAGTATTCCATTATTAAAAGAATTAGTTGCCATCATCCGTAATTGTCCAGATAAACGAATAAAAATTGCAGGTCATACGGACAATGTAGGAACCGCTGAGAAAAACATTACCCTGAGCCTTGATCGTGCGGAAGCAGTGACTCGGTATTTTACTAAAAATGGTATTCCCGCTAACCGATTAAAAGCCGTCGGTTATGGGGATTCTTCTCCTCTTGTCAGCAATGACACTGAAGAAGGCCGTAAGCGTAACCGTCGAATTGAGTTTCACATCACTCCATGAGGAGTTATTAACTATGGATTATCTGTTATTACAAATTCTGTTATTTCTTATTCTTGCCGCTGTGATCGGTTTTTTCATTGGCTGGATTACTCGCGGATTCGGCTTCGAATCACGCTTGCTCTCTTCAGAGAATCAGTGGCGAGCCAGACATCATGTCCTGCAAAGCGAAAATAACCGATTACAGTCAGAACTGGATGCCACAAAAAAGGAACATAGTGATAATCTGAAAAATACTCAAAGAGAAGATACGGTGTTATCTCTACCTTTTTCATCAACTCAGGATCGATCGGATAATAAAAAGTCTCTTATTGATACTGAAGATCACCCTCTTGACAGATTGAGAAGTGGCCTGAATCAACTAGAAAAATCAGAAACAACTGAACAGATTTCTCAACAAACTGAAATTTTTGATGTCCCCGTCATGGGTACCCCAACCGCTCCGACAAGATACGATCAGCCCGAAGGTAAGGCTGATGATCTGAAAACCATCAAAGGTATTGGACCGAAAATCGAAACCACATTGAATAGTCTGGGCATCTATCATTTCAAACAGATCGCAGACTTTACTGAAGACAATATAAACTGGGTCAATGATCACCTTCAATTTAAAGGGAGAATTGAAAGAGAAAACTGGGTTGCTCAAGCAAATG
>JALSSM010000061.1 GCA_026984275.1 Gammaproteobacteria bacterium | reverse complement strand
AGGCCTGCAACATGCTCAACCATCCCATGCTGACACTCAATACCAGTGCGCCCAATATGATCAGTGAAACAATACTGAGGTCATGTCGTACGGCCCTTGAGTCTTTGACCTGACTGGTCAGTAAAAAGTCTTTGGAAAAACGTTGCTGCTCAAGAAAGTTTTCTCTAGCATCCAGAAGCAGGGTATCACCCGTTTTCAAAACGATGTCACCAATCTTTTGTTTAAGATGACTACCATTTCTGGCAACTGCGACGATCGCAGCATTGTAATGTGTTCGGAAACGGCTATCGCGTATCGTCTGTCCGATGAGTGGGCAGTTTTCAGAAACGACAACCTCAACCAGCGAACGTTGTACAGTCTGATTGATAAAATGACGATCTTCCTCATCAACGAGTTCCAGGCCGCGTATTTTTTTCAGATCGACAACCGATTCAACATTTCCAACAAACATTAACCGATCATTACCTTTTAACTGTCGATGGGGGCCTACACTGGGGATCGTTTCGCCATTTCGTTCAATACTGACGAGAAACATTCCAGCCAGGTTTCGCAGTCCGGCCTGATCGATTGTTTTACCATCAATACTGGAATTCGGTGCAACCATCATTTCGACGCTGTACTGTCTTACGTCTTTCAGATCATGTCCCGCCGATCCATGTTTTGGTAACAGCTTCTGTCCAAACAGAACAATAAAGCCGATGATCGCAATCACACAAGGTATGCCTACCCAGGCCAGATCAAACATCGCCAATCCAAGCTCAGGATTATACTTCACCAGCATACTATTAATGATCAGATTAGTGCTTGAACCAATCAAAGTACAGGCACCACCAATCATGGCGGCATAACTCAACGGGATCATTAGTTGAGAAGCATGAATACCATTGTTACGCGCCCAGCTGGAAATCATGGGAATAAACATAGCAACCACCGGTGTGTTGTTCAGGAAGGCACTCATTGTTGCTACCGGAGCCATTAACCGGAACTGGGCATTGGGAATGCTTTTTGGACGACCCAACAGTGATCCACAAAGCCAGTTGATTGTTCCTGTTTCCTGTAAGCCACTGGCGACAACATAAAGCACGGCCACAGTGATCATGCCTTCATTTGAAAAGCCTTTTAGTGCCTCTTCAGTTGTCAGCACGCCAGTAAGGAAAAGGATCGTCACTGCACCCATCATAATAATATCAGGGGAGAAACGGGTGAACACCAGGCTGGTAAAACAAAGCCCGATGACGCCAAGTGTCAGCCATGCTTCAAATAACATGGTGGTATTTTATAGAAAATATGCCGTAAAAGGCATTAAAACTATAGTTCTTTATGATTTAAGGTTATATCGTATCAGTACCTGACACTTCCCTGTGTCGGTTTTGTTCAACCGGTTTATTTCTCACACCTCTAAACAATACAGGCTTTTTCTTTCAACTCTTCCGTCAAAACTTTTGCATTTTCTGAATATTCCACTGGCAGATCAATAACATGTACTCCAGGTGTTTCTGTACACGTCTTCAACAGAGGCAGGAAGGATTCTGTGGAATCAACACGATAGCCTTTGGCACCGTAGCTTTCGGCGTATTTAACGAAATCAGGGTTGCCAAAATCGAGACCCCAGTCACGAAAACCCATCGCGTCCTGTTTCCACTTGATCATGCCATAGGCACTATCGTTAAGGATCAACACTATAATATTCATTTTTAAACGAACGCAGGTTTCAATTTCTTGACTATTCATCATAAAGCCACCATCGCCACAGATCGCAACAACTGTTCTGTCCGGGTGAACCATTTTTGCCGCCATTGCTGACGGCAGGCCAGCACCCATCGTTGCAAGTGCGTTATCCAGCAAAATAGTGTTCGGTGCAAGTGCATGGTAATTTCGGGCAAACCAGACCTTATAAACACCATTATCCAGTGCAATAATATCTTTCGGTCCAAGAGCCGCTCTGACATCTGCAACAAATCGCTGAGGGATCATCGGGAACTGATCAGAGTCTGCTTTTTCACGGACTTTCTCATCAACCGCATTTTTCACTTTCATAAAATAAGAAAAATCCCAGTCTTTATTGCGATTGATACGATCTTCAATCTGCCACAGTGCATTAGCAATATCACCCACGACCTCAAGTTGTGGGAAGTACACTTCATCGACTTCAGCGGGAACAAAGTTTATGTGAATAACTTTGGTACCACCACGTTTCATAAAGAATGGCGGTTTTTCAACAACATCATGCCCAACATTAATGATGAGATCCGCACGATCAATCGCACAATGTAAATAGTCATTATCAGATAATGCCGCCGTGCCCAAAAACAAAGGATGATCTTCGGGAATGACACCTTTGCCCATCTGTGTATTGAAGAAAGGGATGCCGGTTTTCTGGATCAAGCGTCCCAGCATTTTAGAAATTAATTTTCGATTCGCACCCGCACCAATCAGGAACAATGGTGATTTTGCTTCTTCAATCCGTCTAATGGCTTCATTGACTGCTTTTTCATTCGCGTCAGCACGGCGTACTTTATGGATAGATAATGGCGCGGTATGGGTTTCTTCTGCCGCAACATCTTCTGGTAGTTCGAGGTGTACTGCTCCGGGTCGTTCAGCCTCGGATTGCTTGATAGCTTCTCGTATAATCGTTGGAATTCGATTGCCATGCACAATCTGTTTGGTATATTTGGTAATCGGCCGCATCATATCGACCGTATCAATGATCTGGAAATGGCCCTGTTTACTGGAATGAATAGGTTTTTGCCCCGTGATCATCATCATTGGCATCGCACCTAATTGTGCATAGGCAGCCGAAGTGAAAAAGTTCGTTGCCCCCGGGCCGAGTGTGGAAAGACAAACACCTGGTTTGCCAGTCAGCCGTCCAATCGTCGCTGCCATAAAACCGGCAGGTTGCTCATGGCGGGTAAGAATTAGTTCGATGGAAGAGTCTTTCAGTGATTCCAGCATATCCAGGTTTTCTTCCCCCGGCACACCAAAAATATATTCAACACCTTCGTTTTCAAGACACTTTATAAATAGATCGCTTGCTTTCATGATCCCCTCCAGTTAAGGATTAATGAAATGATAAGATAATACTTACCCTGAGTTCAGGTTACTTAGTGAAAATACTAAGCATAATACAGGCCAATTCCAGCTCTTATCAAAAACTAACGTTTAATGACGGCTTCTTCAGGGTTCTCAGGTTGATAATAAATCGTAATCTTCTTCCCAACAGGAAATTTTTCAAGCAATTTTTTTGCTTCAGATTTATTACTAAAGGAGGGGTTTCCATGAAAAGTGTAGCGTTTTCCCTGATAGGTTTTATCATCGACCACATAGTTGTACTGGACTTCGAACCAATAGATCGTTTTGGCTGCGCCTTGATTCTTATCCCAGTCTCGACGTACCTTGCTGGATGTAATCACTGCACTGGTACCTATCCAGTTACTACTATCACTTTGTAATGCATTTTCTTTTTTTACATAAAAAGCAATGAATACAATAGCAGCCGTAATAATCAGTGCGGTTAACAGAGGCATAATGATTGATTTCATGGGACTAAAATAATTTTTCCATTGGCACCGGGTTCCATGACCATTTCATGTGCACGGGGAGCTTTTTCTAAAGGTAGTTCACAACGAATGACCGGTGTTAATGTTTTATTATTCAGCCCGGCGACAATCGCTGAGTGAATTTCTTTTTCATCCTGATCGCTAATGTTCATCAATGACATTCCAAGAATAGCTCCATCACACGCCATCGTGTCGCGATTACCGATAACAACAACCCGACCGACCTTTTTGTGCGAGTATTTTCAGATCATGGGCCAGGTTGATATTGGCCATCATCTCCAGAATAACATTCACACCCAAGCCTTCAGTATAGTCCATGATTGTAGAGAAATGTTCCTGATCTGAATGATCCAGAACCAGATCTGCCCCTTGTTCTGCCGACAGTTGTTGGCCATCATCAGTGCTGGCTGTGGCGATGATCCTCATTCCAAGATTTCGTGCGAACTGGATAGCCGCAATACCCACCGCACCGCTGGCGCCATGGATCATGACGGTTTCTCCCGGACGTGCTTGCGCACGTTGGATCAGCCCACGATAGGCGGTGACATAGGCAACGTAGAGACTGGCACCCTGAGCAAAAGAAACAGGGTGCGGCAAAGGATGGATCTGGTCAGGCTTACAGACAGCATATTCAGCATAGGTGCCGGAAATGGAACCCGACAAATAAACACGGGCACCGGCAGCAATGGCTTTGATATCTTTCCCGACTGTTTCAACCACGCCTGCGGCATCAAACCCGGGGGTGTATGGGACGGTCGGATCGTAACCCTGGTATCCTGATCGGATATAGGTATCAACCGGATTGACACCAATGGCTTTTATTTTAACCAGAACTTCATCATCGGCGGGTTTCGGGGTCGGAACCTGCTGCAGTTTTAAAACCTCCGGGCCACCGAGCTCTGTGACACGAATGGCCTGCATTTAATTGGGTTCGACCTTGAGTGTCGATCCATCGACAGCCACAACTATTACGGTCGTGCCAGCGGGTTGATCAGGACCATTTACACGCCAGGTAGAATCATCAACCTTTATTTTTCCAACACCGTTAACGATAGGCTCCTCAATTGTAAAGACTCGCCCAATATAACGTTCACCACGACGATTCAGATCCGGGGAATCTGTGGTCTGGGGTCTGTTTCTTGTGTACTGCTTGTAGAGAAGAACCGAGACAATCGCTAAAACGGCAAAGATCAGCATTTGCAGTTTCCAGTCCAGACCCGGGAACAGCCATAAAAGCAAA
>JALSSM010000060.1 GCA_026984275.1 Gammaproteobacteria bacterium | reverse complement strand
TTATTAAGATCCTCAAGTTCTTTTAGTCGATCATCCAGTTCATCCTTGATTTGATCAACCGCACCGAGCATCACTTCTCTCGCTGTGACATAATGCGTCTTGGGATAAATAGTCAGTCGTGGAACTCGCCTTAGAACTTCACCGGTGAGTGGATCAAAATAAGCCAGCGATTCTATCTCATCATCGAACAACTCAATTCGAACCGCTTCCCGATCAGATTCTGCGGGAAAAACATCAATGACTTCACCACGAACCCGGTAGCTGGCACGGTGTAGTTCAATTTCATTACGGTTATATTGCAGTTCAGCCAGACGCCTGATCAGATCACGCTGATTTAGACGCTCACCGCGAACCAGATGCATCACCATTTTATGATAAGAGTCGGGATCGCCCAGGCCATAAATAGCCGAAACAGTGGCAACAATGATGGTATCAGGTCTTTCCAGCAAGGCCTTGGTAGCAGAAAGACGCATTTGTTCAATATGCTCATTAATGGATGCGTCTTTCTCTATGTAGGTATCAGAAGCCGGAACATAGGCTTCCGGCTGGTAGTAATCATAATAAGAGACAAAATACTCTACGGCATTCTCAGGGAAAAATTCTTTCATTTCACCGTAAAGCTGGGCTGCCAGTGTTTTGTTGTGCGCGAGAACGATGGTTGGTCGTTGCTTCTGCTGAATCACATTCGCAATGGTAAAGGTCTTACCGGAACCGGTAACACCTAACAATGTCTGTTGAGCAAGTCCATTATCGAGTCCTTCAACAAGACTTTTAATAGCATCAGGCTGATCACCCGCAGGTTTGTAGTCCGATTGGAGGTTAAATGACTTGTTCATAAGTATTTTTTGTGATTTTCAGTGTGATTCCAGAGAAAACAGGGTAAAAGACTGGAAATTTTATGAATAATTCAATATTAATTGATGCTCTGCAGCAAAACTTCAAGTATATTACATTCGCATTTTAATATCGTTTAACCCGTAACAAACAAAGGATAAGAAATAGTGAAAGTTTCTCATAGAGCAAATAGTATCAAACCATCTCCAACGTTGGCTGTTTCAGCTAAAGCTGCAGAACTCAAGGCTGCCGGTAAAGATATCATTAGTCTTGCTGCAGGTGAACCCGATTTTGATACACCGGATTTTGTTAAAGCTGCAGCAATCAAATCGATTGAAGAAGGTTTCACTAAATATACCGCTGTCGATGGTACGCCTGGATTGAAAAAGGCCATTCAGAACAAGTTCAAACAGGAAAATAATCTGGACTATGATCTCGATCAGATTCTGGTCTCTGTCGGTTGTAAACACAGTATCTACAATCTGATGCAGGCCGTCCTCGATCCCGGTGATGAAGTGATCATCCCGGCTCCTTACTGGGTTTCCTATCCTGATATGGTTCAATTGACTGGCGCTGAACCTGTGATTCTGAAAACGGGGATCGAGGAAGATTTCAAGATCACACCAAAACAATTAAAAGGGGCTATCAATGAGAATACTCGTATGCTCATTATGAATAGTCCGTCTAATCCAACCGGTAGCAACACTACTGAAGAAGAGCTTCAGGCATTAGGGGAAGTATTGATTGATCATCCTGAAATCCTGATCGCATCTGATGATATTTATGAACATATACTCTGGGGTGCAGACCGATTCGTAAATATCGTCAATGCCTGCCCGGAACTCTATGCTCAAACCATCGTCCTGAATGGTGTTTCAAAAGCCTATTCAATGACTGGCTGGCGAATTGGCTATGCGGCCGGATCAGTTGATGTGATCAAAGCCATGAAAAAAATTCAATCACAGAGTACATCTAACCCGGCCTCAACTGCTCAGGTGGCGGCTCAGGCTGCCCTGGAAGGTGATCAAAGTATCGTGCGTGAGTGGTGTCAGTTGTTCAAAACCAGACATGACTTTGTTTGTTCTGAGTTAAATAAGATCGACGGGGTTCGTTGCCGTCCTTCAGAGGGGACGTTTTATAGCTTCCCTGATATGAACGATGTCATCGACAGACTTCCCTCAGTCAACAATGACATTGAACTTGCTGAATATTTACTGGAAGAAGCAGAAGTGGCTGTGGTTCCTGGTTCAGCCTTCGGTGCACCAGGCTGTATGCGGCTGTCGTTTGCCACCAGTATGGAGTTACTGGAAGAATCTCTGTCCCGCATGGCAAAAGCGCTTGCCTGAGCATGGGATTTAGTTCGAGAATAGACTCAGTAAAAAAGTTAAAAACCGGATTGACCTGATGGCTTCAGATCAGTAACATACGCGTTCCTTAATTCCTCGGTAGCTCAGTCGGTAGAGCGGGTGACTGTTAATCACTAGGTCGGCGGTTCGAGCCCGTCCCGAGGAGCCAATTTCTGAATGAAAGCCCGATTTGATCTTCGGGCTTTTTTTCGCCTCAAAGACTCTCACCGCCGTAGCGGCTGATGAAGCACTTCCCTGTGCTTCACCCTGCGGGCGCAATGCGCCCATTTTTGTTCCTGACAAAAATGTCGAGCCCGTCCCGAGGAGCCAGTTTATGAATGAAAGCCCGATTTGATCTTCGGGCTTTTTTTCGTCTGAAAAACTACGCCGTATTTTTGAAGTTTTCAGCAAATCCAGACAGATAGGTCTCAAAATCATTTTTCAGCTCAGGATGCTTCAGAGCAAATTCAACCGTTGCCTGTAAATAGCCCAGTTTTGATCCACAATCGTACCGTGTTCCTTCAAACTCCCATGCCTGTACTTCTTTCTTCTTAAGAAGTTCTGCAATCGCATCAGTAAGCTGGATCTCGCCACCAGCACCTTTGCCTGTTTTTTCCAGAATATCCATAATGGCTGGCGGAAGGATATATCGCCCGACAACAGCCAGGTTTGAAGGCGCATCAGCCGGATCAGGTTTTTCAACAATACTTTTAATACGGCTTAATTTATCGTCAATATTTTGAACCTCAACAATGCCGTATTTTTCGGTGTCTGCCTGAGGCACTCTTTCCACAGCGATCACACCATTATTATGCCGATCATAAACGTCAACCATTTGCGATAAACAGCCTCTTTTACCGCCATCAATCAGATCATCAGCCAGTAAAATCGCAAATGGCTCGTTACCTATAACAGGTTTCGCACATAAAATCGCATGCCCTAAGCCCAACGGTTCTGCCTGCCTTATATATATGCAGGAAATATCTGGCGGGAGTATGTTCTGAACAATTTCCAGCATTTGTTGCTTGTTCTTTTTTTCGAGCTCAGCTTCGAGTTCGTAAGCTTTATCAAAATGATCGATGATTGAATTTTTGCTTCGCCCTGTCACAAAGATCAGTTCTGTAATACCAGCCGCCTCCGCCTCTTCAGCAGCATACTGGATCAATGGTTTATCTACTACAGGTAGCATTTCTTTTGGGTTTGCCTTGGTTGCAGGCAGGAATCTCGTACCTAAACCAGCAACGGGAAATACAGCTTTTTTTACAACAGCAGTCATGCTTTTTCTTCCTTTATTTTCTCGAATGCAATTATGTTTGATTTTTTCGAACTTTCAACGCTATCCGAAATTTCTTCCTGAATCAGCTCAGGGACTAACTCCTGAACAATTTTTAATGCTTTCTTTTCATCATAAACACCACAGGCCGTTTCAATTTGTTCGATATTTTTTTCAAACTCTTTCCAATCCTGCAGACGTTGCCTGGCTAATAATATCTTTTTATGTTCTGTTCCGACGAGATCTTCTTCTTGATGAAACAATTCTTCACTCAGTTTCTCACCCGGTCTTAACCCGGTAAATTTTATGTCGATATCACGGCCTGGTTGCTTGCCGGAAAGTTTAATCATTTGTTCGGCCAGATAAAGAACACTAACAGGCTCCCCCATTTCCAGGACAAAAATTTCCCCACCTTTACCCATCGATCCAGCCTGTAAAATTAACTGACAGGCCTCCGGAATCGTCATAAAGAACCGGGTCATATCTTTATGGGTAACTGTTACCGGCCCTCCTGAGGCAATTTGCTGTTGAAATAGTGGAACTACGCTCCCAGCTGATCCAAGAACATTCCCAAAACGTACTGTGATATATCGAGTCTTTGAAACGGTGTTTTTTGCTTCACACAGGATCTCTGCCAGACGTTTACTGGCGCCCATGATACTGGTGGGGTTTACCGCCTTATCTGTCGAGATCAGCACAAACTTTTCACTTCCATATTTATCGGCTGCATCAGCAACGATACGTGTACCAATGACATTATTCCGTAGTGCTTCTCGGACCTGGTCCTGCAACATTGGCACATGTTTATAAGCGGCTGCATGGAAAACTACTTCAGGTCGAAATGATTTAAAGGCTGCATCAACAGCAACCATATCGTGAACATCGCCCAGACGTGATTCAAGGATCAGTTCCGTGAACTCCATTCTTAATGACTTATCGATGCTGTAAAGATTAAATTCACCCTGTTCAAAGATCATAATTGCCGCTGGTTTTAATCTGGCAATTTGTCTGCACAGTTCTGATCCTATGGAACCACCCCCGCCAGTGATCAGGATTCTCTTACCAGCAATACCTTCACTAATAACCGACCAGTCAAGCTCAACCTTGTCCCGACCTAAAAGATCATCAATAGAAACTTCTCTGACATTACCCAGCCCCCATTCTTCAAGTTTATCGATATCTCCTGAGAATCGTGGGAGCATCTGAAAAGGTTTGTCCGTTTGCTCGCAGAGACCTACAATTTCTTTTATCTGGGTTTTCGTTGCTGAGGGTATAGCAATGAGTAGAGAGTCAATTGCATATTCTTTTACTATTTCAGATAAAGAGCCTAACCCACCCAGAACCGGCACACCT
>JALSSM010000059.1 GCA_026984275.1 Gammaproteobacteria bacterium | reverse complement strand
CGATGCAATCTATCTACCGTTTCAGGGAAGCCGACGTGGGTTTGTTTATTAATGTCCAGCATCAACAGGCTCTGGGCGATGTGCAGTTAAGGCCGCTGCAATTATCTGTCAATTTCAGATCAGAACGAGCGGTTGTGGACTGGGTGAATAAAACCTTCAGGCTCGCCATGCCAGCGCAGGCCTCGGTGACCAGCGGAGCCGTTTCTTATACAGCATCAGAGGCATTTAATGACCATTCTGCTTCAGCTGCAGTCACCCTTCATCCTCTGATCGATGCGGATAAAAAGCAGGAGGCCGAGCTGGTTTGTGATCAGGTTCGAGAGGCCATCGAGAGAAATGATACGGTCGCTATTCTGGTTCGGAACAAATCACATCTAGCGCAGATCACAACACAGCTCAAAGATCAGAACCTTGCTTATCAGGCGGTCGAAATTGAAACGTTGTCTCAACAACCTGTGATCCGGGATCTAACTTCATTGACTTGTGCGCTACTTCATCTGGCCGACAGGACAGCCTGGTTGGCAATTCTGCGCGCACCCTGGTGTGGACTGACCCTGATGGATCTGGAATCTCTGGCCGGGCAATCAAATCAGTCGATCTGGACATTGCTTAATAATGAAGAAAGGCTCAGAGTGCTTAGTGCCGATGGGCAATTAAGAACAAAACGATTACGAGTGGTTCTTAAACAAGCACTCATCCAGCGACGCCGTATTACATTATCCCGTTGGATAGAAGGTGTCTGGATTGCACTGGGTGGGCCGGCCTGTCTGCAGAGCGATGCTGATCTGGAAGATGCACGATCCTTTTTTGAGTTGCTCAATGGACTGGATGAAGGTGGTGAGATGGCCTCTTTTGAAGCACTTGAACAAGGTATCAATAGCCTGTTCGCTACGCCAACATTATCAGACAAACCGCTTCCTCAGTTGATGACCATCCATAAATCAAAAGGTCTGGAATTCGACACGGTGATTATCCCGGCACTTGATCGGCAGTCAAAAAATGATGATCGGCAATTATTACAATGGACCGAATGGCATAATGTTCAAGAAGACAAAAATAAACTCTTGCTCGCGCCCATCGAAGAAGTTGGACAGGAAAAAGAACGCATCAATCTCTACCTGGCTGATCTGGAACAGCAACGTAACCGTCACGAAACCGTTCGATTACTCTACGTTGCGACCACCCGGGCTCGTCGACAATTACATCTGATCGGACGAGCGGAGCACAACAACAAAGGCGAGTTGAAATCACCTGATCAACGTTCTCTGCTGGCCAGGATCTGGCCTTCGATAGAAGCCAAGTTTATCAGCAGGGCAGAAAAAGAAGCACAAGCTGATCAGATCGAAGAACCCATCAAAAAATTCACACCCACCATTCGAAGATTACCACCAGACTGGACGCTTCCTGAATTGCCCGATTCTGTTCAATGGCAAAGTGATCACAAAGATCAGAAACTGTCTGAGGAGGCGGAAGAATCACTGGAGTTTATCTGGGCAGGCACACCGGCGAAACATATTGGCACGGTAGTACATCGATTGTTACAGCAGATCGCTGAGGAAGGGTTGGAGAATTGGGATCAAAAACAATTGCTATCAATCACACCATTGATCGAAACATTATTACTGGAGTCTGGACTTTCCAGGACCATGCTTCCCATCTCCGTAAAAAAAGTCAGCAAAGCTATCGAAAAAACCTTGCAGGATGATCGGGGTCGATGGATACTCAGCAAGGATCATCAACAGGCACACAACGAATATGCACTGACCGGGTTTATTGAAGGTGAACCTGTCAATGTAATTCTTGATCGAAGCTTTGTCGATGAACAGGACACCCGCTGGATCATTGATTACAAAACCGGTGGTCACGAAGGTGGTGGACTTGAAGCATTTCTTGATCGCGAACAGGAACGCTACAAAGAACAGTTAGAGCGATATGCGAAACTGATGACGAAACTTGAAGATCGACCGATCAGACTAGGACTCTACTTCCCGTTACTACAGGGTTGGCGAGAATGGTAATAAATTTCTTGAGCAGTCAGTAAGAATTTGAGGCTAACATAAATTTTCCTCCTGTTTGGGGAAAATAGAGTCGTGCCTTTATTTATAAAGACACGACTCTGAATTTATCATGTACCTGAAAAGATCAGAGGTTTGCAATCAAGATTTCGATGTCGGTCAGGAGAGAATTCGCCTGATCGAGTACTTGTTGTGTCGCAGTAACGATTTCAGGAGCTAGTTGTGGGTTGTTAGCCAGATCATTGTTAATAATGTTAATGTAAATCTCGATCCATCGTTTCACAAAACCGAGCTCCGCAATGGCGGTTGATGTATTACCATTCGCCAGATACCTGGGTACCGATGCCGCTGAAGATGATGCATAGCGGAGAGCACGATACATTGATCTGCTGGAGGTTCTGCTATTGAGTCCGGGGATATATCGAGGTAGTTTGATAACACGGATTACAATCAGCTGAGGATCCGGTAAGGACTGAGTGGTGCTGGGTTGCTGGTTTTCAAAGTCTACAATGAGTTGATCCAGGTCTGTCAAAATCACAGTGGCCAGAGCCTGCAATTTTCTTACTTTCTTTTGCGCTTTCTTCCAGACCTTGGTTTTTACTTGAAGCGCCGCCGGGTTGGAACCAGAACCGAAAGAATTTTCTAGTCCTTGGGAGTAATTATCCAACGCCATATGACAACTTTTTAGATCTGTAACCGGATCTGTTGAAGTTGCTCCCGTTTCAATGCAGATACTCAACTCATCCGTATCCGCCAGAAGAGCATCAATCAGGGGTTGATGGATACTTTTATCAAAATATTTACTAAGTTTAAGACTGGTTTTCGTCTGAAGTTGCTGAACCTTGTTCAGTAATGGACCGGGGTCAGTGGCTGCATTTGCATTTGATATAGATAAAATCAGTAAAAAGAGACTGAGATGAATCGGGAACAAAAGTTTTCTGATTAATATTTTCATGGTCTTGTCCTCCTCAAGATAATAAAAATGTGAAATTATCACACTACCAAGCATAACACTTCTCCTGAACTGATAGCAAATCCCCATCTGCATAGAAATAGTTTATTGAGAAATAGGTCTCAAAATTTCCGGGTGATAAAAATCAGAGATCAACCTGCTGTATTCGAATGTTTTATGAGCCCTTCTATCTCATGATCGAGTAAACTATGAATTAACTAACTAAGGCAGAAGAATTTTTCCTGTTATTTAAAGGAAGTACCCAGAATAATGATCAGGTCAAAGAGGTAAGATTCATGAACAGAGAAAATATCCGTTATGTATTGGTCTGGTCTGGCTGGCTGCGTTTATGTCACTGGGTCATTGCATTTGGCGTGCTTTTTCAGATCTTCAGTGCCTGGGCGGCTGATCATGATTTTGTTGATCCTGCTTTCTGGCAGGACTGGCATATCATCGTTGGACAGGTTGTCTTCGTTGCTTTAATTGTTCGAATCCTGTTGTTGTTTACAGCGGGTAGCAGTCATTGGCGATCATTGATCCCAAAAAAGACACAGTTTGATGGCATCCTGAAAATGATTAAATTTTATTTCTCTCTGGCGCGCTCACCATTGCCAAACTGGTATGCACACAATCCTTTCTGGCAACCCATCTACATTATTTTTCTGTTCGTTTTGCTGGGGTGTGCGATCAGCGGGTTCTTCAATGAATCAACATACCTTGTGGCCGGTTTTCCAATGGACTCTATCCACGCCGTGTTAGCGGGTTTTATTCTGATTTTCACCATTGGTCATATAGCGACGGCTTTTCTCCATGATTTGAAAGGCAAAGGTGCTTTTATATCAGCGATCATCAATGGTTATCGTTATTTCCATGTCAGCAACGAAGTAAATCCAAGGCCGGACATAGAGGTGAATGATTCTGATGTGATTGTCCCGATCAAAAAAATCAGGAAAGCGGATCGTTAGGGATCGCTGATCTGTTCAACGTTTCCTTAGAGAATCTCTGAATTGAGTATTTTGAAGTAATAAACCTGATTCGTGGTACACTACACGGCTGACTGTTGGCCTCTATAGCTATTCACATTCTTTTTATTTCTTCTTTTCAAGCAGGTATTTTGCAACATGACCACCAATTCGACCATGACGATGGTTACCGCGTTTAATCAACTAGCGCTGGATAAATCACTTCTCAAAGCATTGGATGATGTAGGTTATGAAACGCCATCACCTATTCAGGCACAAACCATTCCATTGTTGCTGGAAGGCAAAGATATTATTGGTCAGGCTCAAACAGGTACCGGAAAAACGGCTGCTTTTGCTTTGCCTCTCCTGTCTAACCTGGATTTGAAACAAAAAGATCCGCAGGTTTTAGTGCTCGCACCAACTCGTGAGCTGGCTATTCAGGTGGCCGAAGCTTTCCAGAAATATGCCCGACACCTGAAAGGGTTTCATGTACTACCCATTTATGGTGGCCAGGAATACGGTGGCCAAATACGTGCTCTGAAACGAGGTGTACATGTGGTCGTTGGCACGCCAGGCCGCGTGATGGATCACATGCGGAAAGGAACCTTAAAACTCGATAATCTTAATGCGCTGGTTCTGGATGAGGCCGATGAAATGCTGCGTATGGGTTTTATCGATGATGTTGAATGGGTGCTTGAACAAACGCCTTCAGAAAGACAAATTGCATTGTTCTCAGCGACCATGCCACAGCAAATCCGTCGTATTGCAACAAAATATCTGAACGAACCTGAGCAGATTACGATCAAGGTTAAAACCACGACGGCAGAAACGATTCGCCAGCGCTTTTGCATGGTCAATGGAATGAATAATAAGCTGGA
>JALSSM010000058.1 GCA_026984275.1 Gammaproteobacteria bacterium | reverse complement strand
TTTTTGGTCTGTTACTGTCACCAATGATCGCGGCGGCGGCCATGAGTTTCAGCTCTGTGTCGGTAATTGCTAATGCTTTGCGTTTGAACCGTGCAAAAATTTAACCATCTCTTCGATCACTGCAGGTAAATGGATTGAGCAAAGGTGACGCAAACTGGTTATGGTTTATACGCCGCTATCTTGGGATCATGGCGATAGTTAACCTTTTATGGGAAGGTTTCCAGATGCCTTTTTATACGCTGTGGCTGGAGGGGACACTGGGTCGGATTGTTTATTCAATCTTGCACTGTACAGGCGGGGATATCCTGATTGCCCTGAGCAGCCTCATGCTCGCGGTCGTCATCACTGGAAGCTCACATTGGCCAGAAGAAAAGTATAAGCCTGTGCTGTTTCTGACGGTTGTGTTTGGTGTGGTTTATTGTGCTTATAGTGAATGGTTAAATGTCTATATCTATCGGAACTGGGGGTATAGCGAGCAAATGCCACTTTTGTCCGTGGGGCAGTGGCAAATTGGTCTGTTGCCACTACTGCAATGGATCGTCTTGCCAACCACCAGTCTGTGGTTAACAAGAAAACTTTTGATTAACAGAAAGGAAAATGTATGAACGAGTGGTTAATATTCTCTTTGGTCTTGCTGGGGATCTGGTCGATAATGTATATCCTTTTACCAATCTATCGTAAACGCATGTTGTTGGTCGGTGGGTTGACTGCCCCCTTCGGGTTGACCGAACCACTTTTTGTACCAGAGTACTGGAGTCAACATCCCATCCGTTCAAGTTTAAGATCTCATCATTCGATTTTTTTATCAGAAAAATAAAAAACTTATTATCTATTTGTAATTTCATTAATTACTCGTCATTTACATTGAGACAAAAAGAAGTAAAATCAGCCGCCATAGTTATGTAGCGCACCACGAGTTGTCGTTAACAGGTGTTATTTTTATGGCAAGAGCAGGGTGCTCATGTCTTTAACAATATGCGCTGCCAGGCTCCGATCGGGGCCTTTATTTTTTGAGGCATGATAATTGCCTTTGATTCTGGCATGTTAGGAAGATTTTATGATATGAGTAATAAGGTTCTGGTGTTACCTGGTGATGGTATTGGGCCTGAAATAGTGGCTGAAGCTGTCAAAGTTCTTGATGTTCTGGCCACAGAATTTGATCTTGATATCAATCTGGATAATGGTTTGATCGGTGGGGCAGCGATTGATGCAACAGGAAATCCTCTCCCTGATGAGACCTTAAAAAATGCCAGGTATGCTGATGCAATCCTGTTAGGTGCTGTTGGTGGACCAAAATGGGAATCACTGGATATTGCTATTCGTCCTGAAAAGGGGTTGTTGAAAATCCGTTCTGAACTGGATTTGTTTGCCAATTTGCGTCCCGCTTTGACAGCACCACAACTGGTTGAAGCATCGGCTTTACGATCAGAGGTTGTTTCAGGCCTGGATATTATGATCGTAAGAGAATTGACCGGCGGTATCTATTTTGGTCAACCTCGGGGCATAAGAGAGCTAGAAAATGGTGAAAAACAAGGATTTAATACACTTATCTATAGTGAATCCGAGATTAGAAGAATAGGTCATGTCGCCTTTGAAGCAGCAATGAAGCGTGATCGTCGTGTTTGTTCTATTGATAAAGCCAATGTTCTGGAAGCGACAGAATTATGGCGTGATGTGATGGACGAAGTGGCAAAAGATTACCCTGACGTTGAGTTATCCCACATGTATGTTGATAATGCGGCCATGCAACTGGTGCGCACACCTAAACAATTCGATGTGATGGTCACGACAAATATGTTTGGCGATATATTATCTGATCTGGCATCCATGTTAACCGGATCAATTGGTATGCTTCCATCTGCCTCGCTGGATAAAGAGGGTAAAGGTATGTACGAACCGATTCATGGCTCGGCACCGGATATAGCCGGACAGAATATTGCTAATCCACTGGCAACGATCTTGTCTGTTGCAATGATGCTCCGATATTCGCTGGGAGAAGAAAAACAGGCAGAGAGGGTAGAACAAGCTGTTGATGCTGTATTGACGGCCGGTTATCGAACACCTGATATTTACTCTGAAGGTGAAGGTATGAGGAAAGTCGGTACAATAGAAATGGGTGATGCGGTTGTTGCCGCTTTAAAGGGTTAACGTTTAATGAATGAACGAAAGTTTAATGTTGCGATAGTGGGTGCTACTGGTGCAGTAGGTGAAGTCATGCTTGAGATCCTTGAGCAGAGAAACTTTCCTGTTGATCAACTCTACTTATTAGCCAGTAGTCGTTCTGCTGGTACAAATCTTTCCTTTCGTGGCAAGCAGATCACTGTTCAGGATCTTGAAGAATTTGATTTTGCTGGCGTTGATATTGGTTTGTTCTCACCCGGAGCCTCGGTATCAAAAATCTATGCACCGAAAGCAGTCGCAGCGGGTTGTGTTGTGATTGATAATACATCACAGTTTCGTTATGACGATGATATCCCCCTGGTTGTACCGGAAGTCAATCCTCAGGATATAGCGGATTATAAAAATAGAGGGATCATTGCCAATCCCAATTGTTCGACGATCCAGATGCTGGTTGCGCTTAAACCAATTTATGATGCTGTGGGTATAACAAGGCTTAATGTTTGTACTTATCAGGCCGTTTCAGGTACAGGGAAGGATGCGATCGAAGAACTGGCGACACAAACGGCTAACTTGCTGAATGCCAAACAGGTAGAAACGAAAGTCTATCCAAAACAGATCGCCTTTAATGTGTTACCTCACATTGATGTTTTTTGTGAGAACGGTTACACAAAAGAAGAAATGAAAATGGTCTGGGAAACCCGAAAGATCATGGGTGATGATAGTATTGAAGTGAACCCGACTGCCGTACGTGTACCGGTTTTTTATGGACACTCAGAAGCTGTGCATATTGAAACAAAAGAAAAGATTACCGCTGATAAGGCCAGGGAAATCCTGGCAAAAGCACCTGGAATTCAGGTCATGGATGAACAAAAAGATGGCGGGTATCCCACGGCTGTAACGGAAGCGTCAGGAACTGACCCGGTTTTTGTTGGCAGGATCCGTGAAGATATTTCACATCCCAGAGGTTTAAATTTATGGGTGGTGTCTGATAATGTCCGAAAAGGTGCTGCGTTAAATAGTGTTGAGATAGCTGAAATTATTGTTAAAAACCATTTATAAACAATAGTTTTATGATAGCATTGTGATGTACGTTCGAAGAGTTTTGAGGGAAATTCTATGGTCGGTTTGACTGGGGATCAGAGGGGGAAGTCGTGAAAAAGGTATTTCAAAATCATTTTGTTTTGGTAAAGCACTCTCGTGTTAAACAATCAAAGGTAGTTGGAAATTCATTGAGATTAAGTGTTCGGAAGCTAGTTCTTTCCGCACTGATCCTTTCACCTGCACTTGTTCAGGCACTGGGTCTTGGTTCCCTGACGACATATTCTTCTTTGAATGAACCATTTGATGCCAGGATTGAGCTTCTGAATGCTTCTTCTGAGGAATTGCAAACCCTGACGGTCAATCTTGGTAATGTCGAGCAATTTAAAAATGCTGGCATAGAGAGACCTTTTTTACTTTCATCTCTTAAGTTTAAGGTCGTTGAAGATCCCGCAGGGAATTACCTGCACATCACGAGCCAGGAATCTATAAAAGAACCTTTTCTGAACTTTTTGCTTGAAGTTAACTGGGCAAAGGGTCGTTTGATCCGTGAATATACGGCATTACTGGATCCACCTGTTTTTGACACCAGTACCCGTATTGTAGATACGACAGAGAAGGCTGTATCAGAGCCTGTCGTAACAACTCCTGTGCAGTCACAGCAGAAACAGGTTGAGAATATCAAAATACAACAACTGGCTGATGCAACATTGGTGAGTGAGGCAGAAGTTAAATCGGGTGCTGTTGTCGAAAGCACCACTTCAGAGCCGGTTGTAAGGAATGTTCCTGCCAATAAACCTGTCGCTCACGATGAGCCTGTTGTTTATCAGGAAAGATTCCAGCAGCGTCCACAAGCATTTTCTTCTGATGGTGGTACTTATACAACATCACGAGGAGATACACTCTGGTCTATTGCAAGACAAAGTCGACCTGATCGTTCAGTCAGTATCCAACAGATGATGCTGTCATTATTAAATACAAATCCGAATGCTTTTATCAATAATAATATTAACGCACTCAAAACAGGCCAGGTTCTTAGAATCCCGGAAAAATCTGAAGTCAATAAGTTAAGTAAACGAGAAGCGATTGCATTAGTCAAAGAACATAATGCATTGTGGGATGATTATCGTCTTGGATTAGCTTCTAACGTTGCTATGCGTCCTGCAGGTGCTGTTTCGTCAACTGGAACAGTTGTTGATGAAGTCGCCGAAGAAGAGATTATAGCAGAACCAGAAGTGCGACTTGTGAGTGCGACTGACAACACGGCTGTCTCTGAAGAAGCAGCCGTTTCAGGCACAAGTGATGATGCAGAAAGCAATGTCAAAGCCCTTGAAAATGACCTTGCATTAGTCAATGAGCAGCTTGTTAGCGGTAAAAGTGAAAATGCAGAATTAAAAGATCGATTAAAAGAATCAGAAGAAATCGTTGAGTTACTGAAACAACAGGTAGAGCTCAAGAATCAGGAGCTTGCTGCGCTACAGCAAAAATTGAGAGAAGCCAGTCTCGCTGAATCTGGATCAGAGACAGTCTATCTTGATAATGAGAAAGCCGAAGAGGAAGCTAAAGCTAAAGCCGAAGAGGAAGCTAAAGCCGAAGAGGAAGCTAAAGCCGAAGAGGAAGCTAAAGCCGAAGAGGAAGCTAAAGCCGAAGAGGAAGCTAAA
>JALSSM010000057.1 GCA_026984275.1 Gammaproteobacteria bacterium | reverse complement strand
AGGCATGGGTGTCGCACCAGCCGGGACTGAAAAAGAAAATACCGGTCATCATCATCTGCTGATCGATGCCGAAGAGCTTCCTCCGATGGGACAACCTATGGGTAAAGACGTAAAGCATTTTGGGGGCGGACAAACCGAGGCAATAATTAAACTTCCCAAAGGTCAACATACACTGCAACTCATCCTCGGGAATCATCTCCATATTCCTCATAACCCACCTGTTGTTTCAGAGAAAATAACGATCACCGTTGAATAGTTTTTCGGGTGAGAATAAGCCTGATCTAATCCTGTTTGATCAGTTATACTGATCAGCTTGGTATAGACTTTGTCCCGATAGCTGTTGGCTATCTAAATTATTAAAACAATCAATTTTACAAATGAATAAGGGGTAGTTATTCTGCCACCTCAAATAATTTTTTTACTTTTATTTATTACCTAACCTAAGGAGAAAAAATGAGCGTACTCGTAACAAAAAAAGCACCTGATTTTAAAGCCGCTGCCGTCATGCCTGATGGCAGTATCAAAGAAGATTTTCGGCTGTCAGACTACCGTGGAAAATATGTGGTTCTGTTTTTCTACCCTCTGGATTTCACTTTCGTCTGTCCTTCAGAATTAATTGCACACGACCATCGTGTTAAACAGTTTGAAGAACTCAATACTCAGGTCATTGGTGTTTCGATCGATTCGCAGTTCACTCACCATGCATGGCGAGAAACGCCCGTAAACAAGGGTGGGATTGGCCCGGTTTCATATCCATTGGTGGCAGATACCAAACAGAAGATCATGAAAAAATATGATGTTCGTCACCCGGATGGCGTTGCACTACGAGGCTCTTTCCTGATCGATAAAGAAGGTATTGTCCAGTCACAAATCGTGAATAATCTGCCGCTGGGTCGAAATGTCGACGAAATGATCCGACTGGTTGAAGCGCTACAATTCACCGAAGAGCACGGAGAAGTTTGTCCGGCTGGCTGGAACAAGGGTGATGCAGGCATGAAACCGGATGCTGATGGCGTTGCCAGCTATCTTGCTGAGAATGCAGATAATCTGTAAGTGATCCGGTAAAGAAACGCGGAAACTTGCACACGGGGCGATTAATCATAATCGCCCCATTTTCAATAACTGATGAGAGGTAAGTACAATGTCAAACGAAGGCTATCATGAACCCATAAATGAGATCTCTGATGAAACTCGCGACATGCACCGCGCCATCACTTCGCTGATGGAAGAGCTGGAAGCCGTTGACTGGTACAACCAGCGCGTAGATGCCTGTAAAGATAAAGAACTGAAAGCCATTCTCGCGCATAATCGTGATGAAGAAAAAGAACATGCGGCGATGGTTCTCGAATGGATCAGACGACAGGATCCAGCGATGGATAAAGAACTGAAGGATTATTTGTTTACGGAAAAACCAATTGCTCACGAATAACGTAAGGATCAAAGTATGACAACGAACCACCAGAAACTCTTAATTCTCGGGTCAGGACCGGCTGGCTACACGGCTGCCGTTTACGCTGCCCGCGCAGCATTAAACCCTGTCCTGATCACAGGATTGCAACAAGGTGGTCAGATGACAACCACAACCGAAGTGGATAACTGGCCGGGTGATCACGAAGGTGTCGATGGCACAGAATTAATGATCCGTATGCAAAAACATGCAGAACGTTTCGATACGGAAATGGTTTTCGATACCATCAATGAAGTTGATCTGAAACAACAACCGTTCATGCTTAAAGGTGATGCTGGTGAGTACTCCTGTGATGCCCTGATTATAGCAACCGGTGCGTCGGCAAAATATCTTGGATTGCCATCCGAAGAAGCTTTTATGGGCAGAGGTGTTTCAGCCTGTGCAACCTGTGATGGGTTTTTCTATAAAGACAAACCAGTGGTTGTCGTCGGTGGTGGTAATACGGCGGTAGAAGAAGCCTTATATCTTTCCAATATCTGCTCACATGTAACCGTGATCCATCGTCGTGATAAATTTCGATCAGAAAAAATTCTCAGTAATAAACTGGAAGAGAAAGCAAAAAATGGCAATGTCACTATCGAATGGGATCACACGCTGGATGAAGTCCTGGGTGACGATGCTGGAGTGACTGGCGTACGAATCAAAAGTACCAAAGATGACAGTACCAAAGAATTGCAAGTTCATGGCGTGTTTATTGCGATCGGCCATAAACCGAACACCGATATTTTTGAAGGCCAGCTGGATATGCAATATGGCTACATCAATACCAAAGGTACTAACCAGGATGGTTTTGCCACTCAGACCAGTATTCCCGGTGTATTCGCAGCAGGTGATGTTGCTGATCCGGTTTACAAACAGGCGATCACTTCTGCTGGTTCTGGTTGTATGGCGGCACTGGATGCGGAGCGGTATTTTGAACAGATGGAAGAGTAAAGAAGTCAATTATTTTATGTCGGATGACGCAATCGCTAATCCGACATAAAAAAATATCCACAGAACAGGAACCAGACCAATAAATATGTTCAAACTGATCAGAAAACAGAAAATCGATTCACTCAATCTCGAAGCACAGGAATACGTACACGACGATACTGGTGCCCGTCATTTTCATCTCGCTTCTGAAGACAGCAATAACGTTTTCATGATCGGTTTTGCAACGGTGCCACAGGATTCAACGGGCGTGGCTCATATTCTGGAACACACGGCTCTTTGTGGCAGTAAAAAGTTTCCGGTTCGTGATCCTTTTTTCATGATGATCCGCCGTTCTTTGAACACCTTTATGAATGCCATGACCAGTAGCGACTGGACGGCTTACCCGTTCGCATCACAATCAAAAAAGGATTTCGATAACCTACTGGAAGTTTATCTGGATGCCGTCTTTTTCCCACGTCTTGATCCACTCGATTTTGCGCAGGAAGGTCATCGAGTTGAATTTGAAATACTGGATGATCCTGAATCTGATCTGGTTTTCAAAGGTGTTGTTTTTAACGAAATGAAAGGTGCGATGAGTTCACCGATTTCACAATTATGGCAAGCATCGAATAGTGCATTATTTCCAACCACAACTTACCATTACAATAGCGGTGGTGATCCAGAAGTTATCCCTGATCTGACATACGAACAACTCAGGGAATTTCATGCCGAACATTATCATCCTTCAAATGCCGTGATCATTACTTATGGAAATTTTCCGGTGGAAGAACACCAGAAGAATATCCATAACTGGGCATTGAGTAAATTTGATAAAAAAGATCTGGATTTTTCGGTGCCAGATGAAAAAAGATTCAGTAAACCAAAGCAGATCATAATTCCCTATGCGCTGGATGCAGAAGGCGACGAGACGAGCACAAAAGAAAAAACACATGTGGTTGTTCACTGGTTACTGGGACGCATAACGGATCTTGAATCCATGATGAATGTGCAATTATTAACCGGTGTTCTGCTTGATAACAGCGCATCACCTTTACGGCTGGCGCTGGAAAAAACCGATCTTGCAAACGCACCTTCGGATCTCTGTGGGCTGGATAATTCCTCACATGAAGCGACGTTTATTTGTGGTGTTGAAGGCACCGATCCAGATAAGGCTGACGATATAGAAAAAATGATCCTTGATGTCCTGAAAGAGGTTGCTGAAAACGGTGTCCCACAGGAAATGGTCGAAGCTGTGTTGCATCAGTTTGAGCTGGAACAACGTGAGATAACTTCAGGTCATACTCCTTATGGTTTAAGGCTGGCCGGGCAGGTTTTGCCAATGGCTTTACATCGGGGTGATCCACTCGCCGCGCTGGATATTGATCCACTTCTGAATGATCTCCATGAAAAGATTAAGGATCCTGCTTTTATCAAAAACCTCGCGACTCAGGCGCTACTCGAAAACCAGCATCGTCTGCGTGTCACCATGGTGCCGGATACTGAATTAAGTGCAAAAAAGAATGCACAGGAAGCCCAACGACTGGCTGAGCTTAAAGCCCGTTTGTCAGAAGCAGAAAAGCAACAGATTATTAAACTCACCAAAGAACTTGAAGCTCGTCAGAATGCTGAAGATAATCCAGAAATTTTACCTAAGGTTGGGCTGGAAGATGTTCCCAACGATATCCCAATCCCGATCGGAAAAGAAAGCCGCTGTCTGAATCGAAGAAGCACATGGTTTAATGAAACGACCAATGGTTTGGTTTATGAAAGTATCATACTTCCTCTACCGGAGATGGATGCAAAAGAAACGGCCTTATTGAGTCTTTATACGGATTGTCTGACGGAACTGGGAGCTGGAGAACAGGATTATTTACAGATACAGGCTCAGCAGTCTGCTGTCAGTGGCGGCGTCCATGCTTCATTAAGTATCCGCGGTACGGTTGACGATACCCAAAAGATAAATTCTTTTTTACGCATGGGTGTGTCTGGCCTCAACCGCAATCATCGACAATTTGCAGAGCTGATCCATACGATGTTTACCGAGCCAAGGTTTGATGAAAGCGATCGTATTAAAGAATTGATTGCTCAATATCGGGCCAGTCGTGAAGCCTCGATCACCAGTCATGGTCAGACACTTGCCATGGTGGCTGCAGCGTCGGGATTAAATCCTTCGGCAAAGCTTGGACACCAATGGAGCGGCCTGCTTGGGATTCAAAAACTGATCACATTGGATGAAGATTTTGAGAGCGAAAAAAATATTGAGATATTTGCTAAAACATTAGACTCAATTCACCAGAAAATTCTTTCAGCCTCCAGTGAATTACTGATTGTTGCAGAACAAAAAGAACATCCGATGATCGAATCAGATCTGACGTCACTCTGGACCGATCAGATCAGTAACTCAACGGATCTTTTTAAGATCGATTTCTCGCCTGAAAAAATTCGAC
>JALSSM010000056.1 GCA_026984275.1 Gammaproteobacteria bacterium | reverse complement strand
GCACCGACTGAATCACGTTCCAGGTTCAGAGCAAGGCCATAAACTCCACCGGGAAATTCAATCATTTCACCTGCCATGACATCGCTGAGCCCATGGATTTGAGCAACACCATCGGCAATACTCACCACGGTGCCTTCTGTAGTAGCTTCCGTGGACAGATCCATATCCTGTATTCGTTTTTTAATCAGTTCGCTGATTTCTGTTGCGCTGATTTGCATTGGACAACCTCGTTAATAAAAACCTAGTGGTAAAATATAACCACACTCAATTGAATTCATTCGCCATCTTATTCAGACGGCCTCGTATCGAAAGATCGATCACCATATCGCCTGCTTTTACGATCATTCCGCCTATCAGATCCTGATCCTGTTCTGTCGTTACTTCAACACTACGACCCAGTTTCTTCTTCATGGCTTCTGCAATTTTTTGCTTCTCGTCATCACCCATTTCATAGGCGGAAGTGACATGGATAGTGGCATGCTTTTCTTCTTCTGCTTTTTTTTCTTCAAACAATTGACTGATCTCTGGACAGAGTGCCAGGCGCCCTGACTCAATCAAAATTTTGACGAAATTTGAACTGGTTTGGCTTAGAGCATCTCCAGCCAAATCTGTGATCAGAGATTGTATTTGTTCGTCACTAACACGTGGATCACGCATCAAAGCCTTCATTTGCTCATCTGAAGTTATCGCTGCCAGCAACGACAAAGCTTCAGACCAGCCAGCCAGTGCATTCTCTTCGCTGGCCTGTTCAAAAGCAGCTTGTGCGTAGGGACGTGCGATTGTTTTCTTTTCAAGCATATTCTTGCCTTATAGCTGTGCGCCAAGTTTTTCCAGTACATCTTTATGAGCAGACGCATCCACTTCACGCATCAGGATCTGTTCTGTACCTGCGATAGCAAGAAGGCCTACTTCTTTACGAAGTTTTTCTTTTGCCTCGCTCATCTCCTGTTCAGCCTGAGCCTGGGCAGCAGTGACTATTCTTTCACCTTCGGAACGAGCATTTCCTTTTGCTTCTTCAACGATCTCATCAGCACGCTTCTGAGCTTGGGCAATAAACTCCTGAGCCTTCACTTTACTTTCTTTCAATGCTTCTACAGCACGATTTTCAGCAAGTTCCAGTTCATGCTTACCCTTTTCAGCAGCCGCCAGACCATCCGCGATTTTTTCTTTTCGACCTTCCAGCGCTGTAATGATCGGAGCCCACACATATTTTCTGGTGAACCAGACAAAGATTACAAAAGTAATCATTTGCCCAATCAGGGTCAGATTGATATTCATTCTGTTTTCCCTTTCCTGTTATTCAAAATAATCAAAGTCAGTAAAATTCTCTTTGTCGGTGCCACTTATCCAGCGACAGCAAAAAGAATGTACATTGCCAGACCTACAGCGATCATTGGAACCGCATCAACGAGGCCCATGACGATGAAGAACTGGGTACGTAACATTGGAATCAGCTCTGGCTGACGTGCAGCACCCTCGAGGAACCGTGCGCCCAAAATACCGATGCCGACTGCAGCACCAAGCGCGCCCAGACCCATCATTAAAGCGCCAGCAATATAGAGCAGTGCGTTTGCCATTTCCATGATTGTCTCCTGTTGTTTCTTTCGTTAGTTATATAAAAAATAAAAGTTAAAAATACACAGACTCAAAATTATTTCTTGAATCTAATGATCCGTGTGTGCCATATCCATGTACACAATAGTTAAAGTCATAAAGATAAATGCTTGCAGCGTAATAATTAGAATATGGAACACAGCCCATACAAACTGCAAAGCACCACCAAAAAGACCCATCGCCCATCCTGCGCTATACATTATTGCAATCAATATAAATATCATCTCGCCAGCATACATGTTTCCGAAAAGTCGTAACGAGAGTGAAATCGGTTTAGCGATAAGTGATACAAATTCAAGAAAAAAGTTAACTGGGACAAGAAGTAATTTAACGATTGGATTCTTTGCTTCAAATGGCTGCATCGTTAGCTCGCCTGCAAACCCACCGACACCCTTAATCTTGATGCTATAATAGAGCGTCAATAGAAAGACACCGATAGCCATTCCGAAAGTCACATTTGGATCTGTCGAGGGCACAACCTTCATAAAATGTGCAATATGCAATTTCTGCGTGATCCAGGGAATGACATCAACTGGAATCAGATCCATCAAATTCATCAGAAATACCCAGACAAAGATAGTCAGGGCCAGTGGTGCCACCAGATCATTTTTACCACTAAATGAATCTCGAACACTTTCGTTGACGAAATCAACGATGGACTCTACAAAATTCTGAAAGCCACCAGGGATTCCCTCAGTTGCTCTTTTGGCAACACGGGAAAAAAACCAGACAAAAAGCCCACCAACCAGAATGGACCAGAACATGGAATCAACATTGATCGCCCAGAAGCCCATTTCTTTGGCTTCTTCCATTGAATGCGCAAAACCCCAATGCCCATCAGCATGCTGCCCAAAAGTGAGGTTGGTCAGGTGATGTTTAATGTATTCGCTTGAAGTGATGGTCTCTGTTGACATCGTTAGCTCTTATTATTATCCACGTCCAAATAAAATTACAAAAAAAACGGATGCAAGATGCACCACTAAATATATTCCAAGCATTGCAACAATGCTGAGAGGTTTAATAGACATAATAGCTATTAAAAAAAACAGTGCTGTAATCGCCAGCTTGATAAATTCTGCAGCGTAGTAGCTTCCTACTAGCCGCCCCGGTTTTAGCTGACTGTATCTTCGAAAAACAACTGCTGCGAAGATGGTATTACTTATTGTTGCTGCCAACCCACCAACCAGACCCGAAATCGATTCAGTTCTATCTAACATCAACAAACTTGCCGCTAATATTAGCGTTAACCCCAGCTGTAACAGTATTACAAGCCAGACCTTATTAGCAGGAAGAATCTGCATTATTATAATTATCGGTGTCTAAAGCGAAGTGCGAATTTAAATGTATTAAAAAACATTTTCAAACTGTGCTTCTCCACCCGGCAGCAAACACAAATGGCTAAATCTGATATAGATGCTGATATTTTCTTCAGCTTGTCCCAGCCATTGAGCGCAGGATTATAGCAGTAAATTCCTCATAATCAATCAAACAAGTTAATTCTTTTTAGTAAACAGTCAGATCCTTGTTAAAGTAAAAAATTAACTTCATTGATGAACTATTTAATATGCCCAAGAATTCCATCTAGCTCATCAAGAGAATTAAAATGAATCGTCATTGTTCCCTTGCCTTTCGGGTTATGCTTCAAGTCGATCTTAGCACCCAGTTGCTCTGCCAGTTTTTCTTCCAGACGTACAACATCTGCATCTTTATGAGTTTTCATAGACTTCACAGGTTTATCTTTTTGTTGCTGAAGTCGTCGCACCAGTGCCTCGGTTTGTCGAGCTGAAAGTTGTCTTGAGATCACCTCTCTTGCAGCCTGTTTCTGAGAGGTACTGCCTAATGCGAGCAATGCCCTGGCATGCCCCATGCCCAGTTTTCCTTCTGACAAGTAACGCTTTAACTCATCGTCCAGATCCAGTAGACGAAGCAAATTACTCACTGAGGCACGCGATCGGCCTACCGCATCAGCAACCAGTTGATGCGTCAGTTCAAATTCATTAAGCAATCGATCAAGTGCTACCGCCTCTTCAAGAGGGTTTAAATCTTCCCGCTGAATATTCTCAATGATAGCAACACTCAATGCGACCTTGTCCGGCATTTCCCGGACAACAGCCGGGATCTCCTGAAGACCGGCCAGTTGTGTTGCACGCCAGCGTCGTTCACCGGCAACAATTTCGTAACGCCCTTCACCCACAGGTCGAATAACAATAGGCTGGATAACACCTTGTGCTTTGATTGAATCGGCCAGTTCCTGTAATGCTTCCTGATCGATATCTCGTCGCGGTTGGTATTCACCTCTCTGTATTAGATCAACAGGGACGGAACGTAATTCATCTCCTTCAACCTGGCCCGCTTCAGGAATGATTTCACCATGACCTCCGCCCAGCAAAGCATCCAGACCACGACCTAAACCTCTTTTTTTTGCCACCATCTTTTTATTGCACCGCTTGCATTGGAGGATTTTCCGAGCGACGAACCATTTCACCCGCTAAAGCCATATAGGCCACAGCGCCTGTTGAAGCCTTATCATAAACGAGAATCGGCATGCCGTAGCTGGGAGCTTCAGCCAGTCGGACGTTCCGTGGAATAATCGTCTGGTAAACCCGATCGCCGAAATGCTTGAGTAATTGTGCCGAAACCTGGTTGGCCAGGTTATTACGTGAATCAAACATGGTTCGCAAAAAGCCTTCGACTTTTAAAGTTGGATTAAGATAAGTTCGGATCTTTTCGACGGTATCCAGCAAAGCAGACAATCCTTCCAGTGCATAATATTCGCACTGGGTTGGAATGAAGACTTTATCTGCCGCCACCAGTGCATTCACGGTTAACATGCTTAATGCTGGTGGACAATCAATAATTATATAATCGTAATTGTCACGAACAGACTCCAGCGCCATACGCAAACGTAGTTCTCGCCCGATCTCTTCCAGCAAACCTACTTCTGCCCCAGTCAGATCCGAATTGGCTGGTAATAAGTCATAACCAGAATCTTCAAGCGTCAGGAGGACCTCTGAAACAGGTTTCTCATCCATCATCACGTCATAAGTCGACAATTCCAGTTCGTATTTATTGATACCACTACCCATCGTCGCATTACCTTGCGGGTCAAGATCAACCAGCATGACACGTCGATCCAGCGCCGATAGACTGGCTGCCAGATTGACGCTGGTGGTGGTTTTGCCAACGCCACCTTTTTGATTTGTTACCGCGAATATTTTTGCCATCAAG
>JALSSM010000055.1 GCA_026984275.1 Gammaproteobacteria bacterium | reverse complement strand
GGCAACCATATACAAAGCTCGAACACCTGTGAAGCCTGTCACAGACCGACTGGCTGGACACCAGTTACCCGTGTTGATCACAGTGAAGTTCGTGGTAGTTGTTCGACCTGTCATAATGGTCGGATCGCCAAAGGTAAACCGGGTAATCATATCCAGTCAGGAAATCAGTGCGAAGCCTGTCATAGCACCAGAGGTTGGACTCCGGCGACCTTTGACCATAGTTCTGTGAGTGGTAATTGCGCCAGTTGTCATAATGGAAGTACGGCAACTGGAAAATCTGGAAACCATATCCAGAGTTCGAATACCTGTGAAGCTTGCCACAGACCTATTAGCTGGTCACCTGTCACCAGAGTTGATCACAATGAAGTACGTGGTAGTTGCTCAAACTGTCATCGTAAACCGGGTAATCATATCCAGAGTAGTAATCAGTGTGAGCAGTGTCATAATACTCGCAAGTGGGGTGATGCGAACTTCAACCATAACAATATCAGCACGGGTTGTTCAAACTGTCATCGTAAACCGGGCAACCATATCCAGAGTAGTAATCAGTGTGAGCAGTGTCATAGTACTCGCAAGTGGGGTGGTGCGAAATTTAGTCATAATGGTATTACCAGTGGATGTTCGAGTTGCCATAGAAAGCCTGGTGATCACCCAAGAACAAGTAATCAATGTGAGCAATGCCATAGCCCTCGTGGTGGTTGGGATGATGCTGATGATTAATTCATTAAATCATATAGATATAGATATTTATTGATAAATACTATTAAATAGTCTATATATTGCATTGTATTCAAAATAATTATCAGAACTGTAGATTATAAAATGATGATAGCCCCACAAAAGAACTCGGTGTTACTGCGCTTATTGTTATTGGTTTTAATTACTGGAATTCTGTTTTCTTCCTACAGTTTTTCAGCTGAGAGATTGCTTGATGAAATCGTTGTTGATGAGGTGGGAGGTCAACCAAGAATAGAAATTAAATTTATCAACTCACTTCAATATGTTAACCATGCCCCGCTTGAGCATGGAGATGAATTACGCATTAAATTACAAGCCCCTGTCCGCACATCAACAGAAGCAGCTGGTTTTAGCAGAGAAACATTACAATGGTCTCCATCAGATAATGTTCCTCTTGATCATGTCATTCTTGAACCGGGTTTTGGAAGTCATTTTGAACTGGTGCTTACTTTTTTACGTTCAGTTAACTACAAGGTAACAGGAAGTGCAGATTCCAGGAGTATTTATATTACTTTGAACGAGAGTGTGGGGGGGAATGCTCCAATAACACAGGCTCAAAAATCAGCACCAAATGTTACCCCTGATAAAACGAAAGGAACTGGAGAAGTTGCAAGCAAGCAACCATCTGAAAGGATGTATTTTATTCAAATACAGTCTGGTCAGAAACCAGTTAGTAATGATCTGGCTATAAAAAATAAACTGGGTGACAACATACATATTTACACACTTCCTGGTGTCGTAAAAGGAAGGCAGGTTTATCGACAAAGAATCGGTTTATTTCCAAGTCGTGAAGAAGCAAAACAGACGTTACGACAGATCAGGAATCAATATCCAGATGCGTGGATAAGCGAAGCGACTGAAGAAGATTGGAATGCAGCTTTGGGTGAAATTTCGTCTACAGGAACAAGTCCTCGTAGAAATGTGGCATCTGAAATGCCTGGTCAAAGAACAGACCAGGTTGATTTATCAAAACTGAATCCACAGGATGCTAAACGAGTTAGTGTACTTATGGAAGAAGCCCGCATTGCGATGACTGAAAAAAATTATTCACGCGCTATACAGCTATATGAAACAGTCTTAACTTTTCCTGAGACGGGGTATAGTAAAGAAGCCTTGGAATTTCTTGGTCTGGCTCGTGAGAGAAACAACAATCATGCACAGGCAAAAGCTATTTATGATGAATATCTTGCAAAATATCCAGAGGGCGAAGATGCCGACAGAGTACGTCAGAGAATTGCCGGGATATTAACGGCACAGGATGCACCACGAGAGAAATTACGGAAGGCTGATGAAGGAACACGTGTTGCGACAGAAGAGAAATCTGAAGTTGAAATCTTTGGTGGGTTCTCACAGTTTTATCGGCTGGATCGGCTAGAGACAGATACAACGAATAGAACTAATCAGTCAGAGCTGGTCTCCGATTTAGATTTGATTGCCCGATATCGAAAAAATGGCTATGAATATTCAGGTCGTTTTTCGGGTGGTTATCTCTATGATTTCCTGAGTTCAGGTAGCTCTTTTAACGGCCTTGGTACAGGTACAGGCACCGGTACACCACTGGTTACCAATGGAATAAGTGGCAATGCTAACGAAACGAGAGTCAGCACCATGTATTTCGAAGTTTTGAATACAAGGCTAGACCATTTATTAAGAATTGGTAGACAGACTAGAAATACAGGTGGTGTTCTTGGTCGGTTTGATGGTGGGCTGTTAGGATACAGGGTTAACGAATGGGCAAGGATAAATTTCAATATAGGTTCGCCAGTTGATTCATCAATTGAAAGTCCGAACTCAGATAAGTTCTTTTATGGAGCCAGTGTTGATATTGGGACGTTGGCTGAAAAATGGGATTTTAACTTCTTTTTCATTGAACAAAGAGCAAATGGTCTGATTGATCGACGTGCGGTTGGTACGGAAGTACGCTATTTTGATCAAACAAAATCAATGTTTGCATTGGTGGATTATGATATTTTTTATGATGATCTGAACTCATTCTTATTTCTGGGTACCTGGACTGCACCGACGAAAACGCTGTTTAATTTGACACTTGATTATCGAAATAGCCCGATACTGACCACTTCGAATTCGATTCAGGGACAATTGGTGGATTCAGTGGGGCAATTAGAAAATAGATTTACGCCTGATCAACTTTATGGTCTGGCACGGGATAGAACTCCCAAAAGTAAAACGGCGATTATTGGCGTGACACACCCATTGAATGACAGGTTCCAGATTAATGCTGATTACACAGTGACGAGATTAGAGGGTACACCAGCGTCGGGAGGTGTTGATGCAACCTTAAGAACCGGGCCAGATTATTTCTATTCGACAACATTGATAGCCAGCAATATTTTTAAAGATGGAGATACGATACTGACAGGTCTTCGTTATGCTGATACAACAGGTGCTGATACCGCTTCATGGAATATAAATGTTCGTTATCCTTACAATGAAAAGCTGCGCCTTAACCCAAGGTTTAGAATAGATCTTCGCGATAACTTTGATGGTTCAAATGAAATTGTGTTAAGGCCAGAACTCCGCGTGGTTTACAGGGTCAAAAGAACTTTAAACCTGGAACTCGAACTGGGTAGCGAATGGATCGATCTGGATCTGGGAAATACCCAAGAACAAACCTTAGATTACTTTCTGATAGTGGGTTATCGGTTAGATTTCTGAGTAAGGTTTTTCAATTGCAATTTAAAGAATGGAAAGCTCAGTAAAAAATTAAAGTTCCATTGATCACTTATGTACGAGGGGTATGGATATGATTAGAAAATCAGGATGTTTATTTTTTTCTGTTCCATTAATTTTTTCATCTTTTTCAGTTTTTTCAGAAGAGCAAAAAAATACTGCTGTCGAAGAAAATGTACCTATGACAGTAGAAGGAGAGCGTTTTGATCTGGGTGGACGTGGAAGAATTCTCGATAATGTCGTCGTTACCAAAGAGAATAATACATACTCTATTGAGATAAGCTTTAGCCAGTTTATGAGATCTGTCTGGTATACCCCGAAAGGAAGTGGAAACTCGGTGACAATAAAGCTTGAACCGGCTCTGACAAGCAGGGTTGATAGAGATGCGTTATCTGACAGAGCAATCATTACCCCTGATAGAGAAGACGGTTTTCCTGTGAGAGAAGTCATGTACGAAGGTGTTTTTCGTTCGACTTTTAATGACAGAGGAAATGACCCACGTCAATTACCGGAATTTGGAAGGAATATCGATGAGGGCCCTTTTCTGGTAATCAGGTTTGATAGAAACTACGCTATCGAAGTGGTACAGGATTCGGGTTTCAGGAGTATTACAATTAACATTAAATGAATATAAAATGCATTTATGTCTCTGACATTTCAGTAAGGATTCCTTTCAATTCAGCCAGCCTGCTTCTGGGAAGATGTTTGGCGAACAAAGGAAAGTAGCTCATCAATATTAATCTCTTAAAAAGTAGAAGAATCATATGTGGACTTGGTTACATAAATTAGGCTCGCCCAGGATTTTTTATAATCTGGCCAACAGGTTGATCCCCTGGTTTGGTTGGGGTGCGTTGTTACTGATCTTATATGGTTTGTATGGGGGATTGATTCAGGCACCTGCAGATTATCAACAGGGTGACAGCTTCAGGATTATGTATGTCCACGTTCCTGCTGCCTGGATGTCGATGTTTATTTATATCGTTATCGCTTTTAGTAGTGCAGTTTTTCTGATCTGGAAGATTACGTTGGCAGATATTATTGCGCGAGCCAGTGCGCCGATTGGTGCATCGTTTACCTTTCTTGCATTGGTGACGGGTTCTCTCTGGGGTAAGCCCATGTGGGGGACTTTCTGGATCTGGGATGCACGACTTACTTCGGAATTACTGCTACTCTTTATTTATCTGGGTTATATCGGCCTTGGATCAGCCATTGAAGACCGGCGAGTTGCTGCACGAGCCTGCGCATTACTGGCGATTGTTTGTGTTGTCATCATTCCGATTATTCATTATTCCGTTACCTGGTGGAATACGTTACATCAGGGTTCAAGTGTCGGCGTTATGGATAAGTCTGCGATTGATTCAAGTATGTTGATCCCCTTGCTGGTCATGGCAATCGCTTTCAAACTTTACTATGGCGCAGTGGTCTTAATTCGTGCGCGTTCTGATCTATTGTTTCAGGAA
>JALSSM010000054.1 GCA_026984275.1 Gammaproteobacteria bacterium | reverse complement strand
CGGCGATATTGTAATTTGTGCGCCGGTTGTTGCAAAAGAAGCTGAAGAGCAGTCAAAAGCTTTGCTTTTACACTGGGCACATATGGTTATTCATGGCGTTTTACACCTTATAGGCTATGATCATAATACTGAAACCGATGCAAAAAAGATGGAAAGTCTTGAAGTAAAAATAATGAAACAACTCGGATTCCCGGATCCCTACCAACCCGTATGAACCAGAAAAAATGAGCAACAAATCAAAACCTCCCACGAGCTGGTGGAAACAGTGTTGTAAAAGGATCTTTAAACGCTTCCAGAAAGACCCTGATGATAAACAACAACTGACCGAAATTCTGCGGGATGCTGAAAGGCATAACCTGATTAAGCCTGATGCGCTGGCCATGATGGAAGGCGCACTACTGGTTTCAGAAATGCAGGTTCGCGACATCATGGTGCCACGCTCTCAAATGGTGGTGGTTCTTGAGGACATGGATTTCAATGAATACCTGCCCATTATTGTTGAATCCGGTCACTCACGTTTCCCGATGTTGGATGAAAAACATGAACATGTTATAGGTATTTTACTGGCAAAAGATATGCTGGCCTGTGTTGCAGAAGACGGTGTTGATGATTTTAATGTTCGTGATATTTTACGTCCCCCCATCTTTGTTCCGGAAAGCAAACGGCTGAATATTCTACTGAGTGAATTCCGGCATAGTCGCAATCACATGGCCATCGTTATTGATGAATATGGTGGTATTGCAGGTCTGGTGACCATAGAAGATGTCATTGAACAAATCGTCGGTGAAATTGATGATGAACATGATCTCGAAGATGAAGAGTATGTTCGCAAGCACCATAAAGATCGTTACACGGTCAAAGCACAAATGCCACTGGATGAGTTTAATGAATATTTTGGCACGAATTTTCAAGACGAAGAAAATGAAACCATTGGTGGGCTGATCATCGATGCCTTTGGGCATCTTCCAAAACGAGGAGAAAGAATACAGTATGGTGGTTTCGATTTTAAGGTCATACGTGCTGATCGGCGTCGAATCCTGACCATGCGAATTCAACCGGATACCAGTGAACTGACTGTCGAAATCACGGATGATTGAAGTTCTGATCGCCCTTATCGCTGGTGCACTGATGCCACTGGCATTTGCACCATTTGGTTTATATCCAATCGCTATACTTTCTCTGGCAGCCCTGTTTTATCTCTGTCTGGAAAAAACACCATCCCGCTCATTTAAAATTGGTCTGGTTTATGGGCTGGGTTACTTCGGCGTTGGTATTTCATGGTTGCAGATCAGCATCCACCAGTTTGGCCTGCCGGTGCTGGCCTTCTCTGTTTTGATGACCATCCTTTTTGTCTTGATGATCGCTGTTTTTCCGGCTTTTACAACCTATTTTAGTTCACGTTTTTTCCAATCAAATATCAGATTAAAACTCGTGCTTATTTATCCGGCACTCTGGGTCATTTTTGAATGGGTTCGAAGCTGGCTATTTACAGGTTTTCCCTGGCTGACGGTAGGATATAGTCAGATCGACAGTCCTCTGGCTGGCCTGGGAACAGTGACTGGAATTTATGGGGTCAGTTTCATGGTGGCCATTTCTGCTGGTATTTTAGTCTTGTTATGGCTTGAAAGGCGCTCGGCCATGATCTTATCTTTATCGACTCTTTTAGTTATCTGGGCAGGATCATTTTTATTAAAAAATATTAGCTGGACAACACCAGAAAAGGATGAAATCAAGGTGGCTATCATACAGGGAAATGTTGCTCAGGAAATAAAATGGCTACCTTCACAAAAACAGATCACGCTGGATCTCTATTCCAGTCTTTCTGAACCTTATTGGGATAAGGTTGATCTGATCATCTGGCCTGAAACGGCCTTGCCTGCTTTTGCTCACGACATTCCCGAGTTTATAAACCAACTGAAAAAACGAGCTGAAAAAAGTAACACCGATCTTCTGCTTGGATTGCCTGTGGCCGATCCTGAAACCGGGAAATATTACAACAGCGTGATTACCCTGGGTAACGAAGTTAATATTTTTAAGAAACATCATCTGGTACCGTTTGGTGAATATTTGCCTCTGAAAAAATTTCTCGATCCAGTTCTTCAATTTCTTGAAATTCCTATGTCGAATTTCAGCAAAGGCGAAGAAGAAAAAACGCTGATCAAAATGTCAAAATATAACATCGGAATTTCAATCTGTTATGAAGACGTGTTTGGTGAAGAAGTGATTACAGGCTTGCCGGAAGCTGATTTTCTGGTCAATGTCAGTAACGATGCCTGGTTTGGTGATTCACTCGCGCCTCACCAACATCTGGAAATGGCGCGCATGCGTGCACTGGAAACAGGTCGATTTATGGTGCGTTCAACTAACACGGGTATCAGTGCCATTATTGATCAGCAAGGGCAGATCATTGATCAGATACCACAGTTTAAAGTTGCATCACTATCGGCTTCGATAAAGGCATACTCAGGATCCACTCCCTATGTCAGATTCGGGAATATGCCGATAATTATTTTCTGTTTCCTTGTCTTGGCCCTGACGTTTATTCGTGTACGCGGTGAAACTTAGTCCCTTTACAATGTGGGCAAGGTGGAATATGACCAACTTTATGAAAATGCAGATCCTGTTGGCACTCATCACAACGTAAAGTACCAGGGCCGGTAATTTCACCTGTATGCCATTCTGCCATTTCTGCATTTTGAGCCAGTTTATCCAACGTGGTACGTGTTGAATCCGTTACCGTTGAAAACCAGTCTTTAATCCGATCTTCAACCAGTTCAATATCAAACCGAAACCAGTCGGCCAGTTCTTTTTTAGTTGTTTGCATGTACTCAGAGGCATCGTCTAAATCACGGTGCAAATAACCACCAATCTTTTTCGCTTCTTCTTTCGTCAATTCACCAAGCTCAATCGTGTGATCAACAGCACTATCAATCAATTTCTTAAGCTGAGGAGTCGTTTCTTCGAGCGTATTTTTGATCGCATCCTGAGTATGTTCGAGCATACGATGATAGGCTTCTATGAACTTATCTGATGGATTATTCACCATACTTCTCCTTTCGTTAAATTGATTGAAGATAATTAAAAGTCTAGTTCAAAATTTCCTTTGTAGATATGATCCAGATCAACATGCTAACGATACTGATACCTGACTTTGCCTGAGCATGAATATGCTAGACTTTATCGATGGATATCATCCTTAGAGAATACAGCAGGGTTGTCTGGCAAAAAAAATGGTTTTTCCTGTTATGTCTGCTGGCTCTTTCAAGTGCCACATTTCTTGATCTATACACACCTGTGTTCTATAAGAATATAGCCAATGGGTTTGCAGAGCCTTATTCTGATCAGACGCTGACAATGCTGATGGATAACCTCGGCATGATTGCTCTGTTTTATGCCGGGATCTGGTTATCATGGCGATTTCTTGAGATCGGCATTATTCCGCTTGATGGTGGCGGTGTTAATCTTCTTGAAAAACGTTGTTTTGATGTTCTGCAAAAACAGAAATATGATTTTTTTGAGAACAGTTTCTCCGGCAGCCTGATCAAACAGGCCAATCGGTTTTCACGATCATTTGAAATTATCATGGACTGGTTTCTTTTCCAGTTCTTTCAGAATGTTCTGGCCATAATCATTTCATTTGCGATCTTCTATCACCAGCAAAAAGAGTTCGCGATTTATTTCCTGATCTGGGTATTCATGTTCATTTCATGGAGTGTTGGTTATTCCATCTGGAAATTACGTTTTGATAAAGCCGTAGCAAAGGCTGACTCAAAAGTTGGTGGAAAATATTCCGATGCAATCAGCAATATTTTTATCGTTAAAAGTTTTGCGCTGGAACCCGTTGAGCAATTACAGGTTAATCAGGCTGCGGATGAAGTTTATCGAAAAAAAATCATTGCCTGGATCCTGATGTTTCTTTCTTTTGCCGTTCAGGGATTAATGACCTTTACGATTGAATTAATACTCATATATTTAATGATTCAGAAATGGAAAACCGGTTCGTTTCAGGTTGGGGAGTTTGTACTTTTTCAATCCATCTTATTATTACTAATTCATCGACTGTGGGATTTCGGACGAAACTTCAGAAACTTTTTTACGGCACTGGCTGATGCCTCGGAAATGGCAGAAATATTTCATCGTAATGACATCGAACGTGACAGTGAAAATGCACGGGATTTGAAGATCAAAAAGGGAGAAATTACCTTTGAGAATCTTTCATTTACCTATGGCAAAAGTGAAGATAACAAATCAGGTTTATTCCAGAACTTTTCACTACACATCAAGGCCGGTGAAAAAGTTGCCCTGGTTGGCCATTCAGGATCAGGAAAAACATCACTGACAAAATTACTCTTTCGTTTTTTTGATCCACAATCAGGAAGTGTCTGCTTTGATGGAATTGATGCCAGAGAATTCACTTTGGACTCATTACGAAAACAAATCTCACTGGTTCCTCAGCAACCCGAATTATTTCATCGCTCCATTAAAGAAAATATCAGTTTAGGTAAAGATATTTCTATAGAGCAATTAATGGATGCTGCCATAAAATCACATAGTCTTGAATTTATTGAAAAATGTCCTGATCAGTTTGAAACACTGGTGGGCGAACGTGGCGTAAAACTTTCTGGAGGAGAAAAACAGAGAATCGCATTGGCCAGAGCCTTCCTCGAAGATGCACCCATTGTCGTACTGGATGAAGCCACCAGTGCACTGGATTCACTCACAGAAGAAAAAATCCAGGTGGCCATTTTTGAACTGATCAAGCATAAAACGGCGATAGTGATTGCGCACCGTCTCTCGACGATACTACGAATGGATCGGATCATTGTTCTTGATCAGGGTAAGATTATCGAAGAAGGTACCCATCAGGAACTCCTGGACAAAAAGGGGAAATATTTTGCCA
>JALSSM010000053.1 GCA_026984275.1 Gammaproteobacteria bacterium | reverse complement strand
AATACATCATTTTATGACAGAATAGAAGTGACCCCTCGCCAGATATTTAATGGACAAGTAAGATCGCCGCGGGCGGCACAACCACTAAAGAACTCATTACGGGAATATGCAAAACAATAAAACTCATCATAATGAAATACTCCACATCCTGGCTAAGGTGATTAAAAGTCGGAAGCAGGGTGATCCGGAGACTTCCTACGTTGCCAGCCTCAATCACAAAGGTCTGGATACGATCCTGAAAAAAATTGGTGAAGAAGCGACTGAGACTGTTATCGCCGCGAAAGATGGTGATCCGGAACAAGTCATTTATGAAACCGCCGATTTGTGGTTTCATACACTGGTCATGCTGGATAATCTTGATCTGGATCCGCAAGCCGTACTTGAGGAATTAGAACGACGTTTCGGGCAATCCGGGATCGAAGAAAAAGCCGGCCGTAGAAAATAGATCTTTTGAGATCATAATTCGGAGAAAGTCATGGGTAAATTCGGGATCACAGAATTACTGGTCATACTGGCTATTGTTATTCTGCTGTTTGGTACAAAGAAGCTAAAAAATATGGGCGGTGATATTGGTGGCGCGATCAAGAGTTTTCGCAAATCGTTGAAAGACGAAGACGAAGCGTCCACTGAAAATAAAACCGTTATCGAAGATAAAGAAAACTCTACTCATAAATAATCGTGTTTGATGTAGGATTTTGGGAACTGGCGATCATCGCCGTTGTTGCTCTTATGGTCCTGGGGCCAGAACGTCTGCCGCGTGCAGCACGAACTGCAGGCTTGTGGATAAGAAAAGCACGCCAGACCATGACGACCATGAAGGCTGAGATCGAGCGCGAGCTTGATGTCGAAGAGCTTAAAAAAGTGGTGGATACAGAAACGATTGAATCTCTCGAAGAATTTAAACAGGAAGTTAAAGAAGCAGCAACACTGGATAAAGAAGAGTTACCAGAAGCAGAAGATCTCAATCTGCTAAATGATAAAAAATGAACGAACCGGATGAGGATCAACCGCTCGAAGATTCAGAGCAATCATTTATCTCCCATCTGATCGAAATTCGATCAAGATTGTTGAGAATAGTCGTAGCCGTTCTGGTTATCTTTCTGGGGCTGTTTTCTTTTTCTGAAGAACTCTACGGCTGGTTGGCACAACCGCTGTTGCGCTACCTGCCAGAACACTCAAGCATGATTGCAACCCAGGTTGCCTCACCTTTCCTGACCCCGTTCAAACTTTCAATCGTAATGGCGATCTTTATTGCGATCCCATACATTCTTTATCAGATCTGGGGTTTTATTGCGCCGGGTTTATATAAACATGAACAAAAAATGTTTCTGCCCTTATTGGTTTCAAGTTCCATCCTGTTTTATCTGGGAGCCGCTTTTGCTTATTACGTGATCTTTCCACTGGTCTTTCAGTTCTTTACATCGATCCAGCTGGAAGGAGTGACGCAGATGACGGACATTACTGATTATCTGGATTTTGTCTTAAAAATGTTCGTCGCATTTGGAATGGTTTTCGAAGTTCCTGTTGCCATTATCCTGTTGACAAAAATGGGCGCGATCAGTGTTGACACGCTAACTGAAAAAAGACCTTATGTAATCGTTGGCAGTTTTGTGGTTGGTATGTTGATCACTCCACCGGATATAATCTCGCAGGTCTTACTGGCCGTTCCAGTCTGGTTGTTGTTTGAACTGGGATTATTCGTGGCAAAGGTAACGATGAAAGATACTGACTGAAAAATCAGTTTTTATGGTCAGCAAACCCTGTTTATTTCCTTTGATCATTCCTGTTTGCAATAGGGTACCTGATAAATTACACATACATTTTTGATGAGTTCGCGATCACCCGTGTTAGTTGAATAGAGTTGAATACGCCGATGACATCTTTGCTGTCCAGGTTGCCAGTTTTACTCACAATTGCATTAGCGCGACCATGCTTGTCAAAAATAGCCAGAACCTCCCTTATCGAAATTCCTGACTGGATGACAATAAAATCCGTAACAGTGGCCTGACTTGCTTTAAACTCCTTGCCAATTCGGTAGCTCGCTGGGTTCACCAGACCGATGACAACGCCTTCATCATTAACAACACATCGTACTTGTTCCGTGCCGGTTATCATATCGTTATGACCAACAAAGTCGATTTTGTTATCCATGACATCATCAACAATAATTTGTGAATTGATATCGGTAAGGAAGCCTTCTGGCAGAGAGAGCCCTCTCCGCATCAATTTTAGCGTGTAGATATCACCTTTTGAAAAGTGGCGGCGTACTGCATAAGCAACTCCGACACCTACCATGATGGGTAACATGACAGAGTAGTCCAGTGTCATTTCAAAGGTCATGATGGCTGCCGTTAATGGTGCGCTGGTCGTTGCGGCAACCATAGCGGCCATGCCGACCAGTGCAAATGTCTCCTGATCTGCACCCAAACCAGGAAGCCACAAAGTTAATGTCGAACCAAACAGACCACCGATTGTTGCACCAATATAAAGCGATGGTGAGAAAACGCCGCCAGAACCACCCGATCCGATCGTCAACAGGACAGCTAATAATTTAGCTAAAACTAATGTCAGGATTAACCAGGGACTGGTGAGTGTGCTTGATACGATATCTTCGATAGTTGCGTAACCGACACCTTGTACATAATAGTGCCCTGTCAATTTAAACGAGGTGTAAAACAAGCATCCCAGTAGTAACATGCCAAGCATATGCCGCACATAGGGGTTTAGTGGAAGGTTGTCAAAAAAGTCTTCACTGGCGTAAATACTTTTGATAAAAACCAGTGCGACAAGCCCAATGGCCGCCGCAAATGGAAAATATAACAATAGTAAGAGTGGACTGCTGGGATCATGGATTGTTGTCGCGACTGGTATATGAAATGCCGGTTCTGGTCCGATAAGATAACGTCCAACATTGGCTGCAATCACCGATGAAGTGATGACCGGAAGAAGTGTATGACTATTAACCGACAATAGCAGCAATTCGATAGAGAACAAAATCCCACCTAATGGCGCATTGAATGTTGCGGCAATACCACCACTGGCGCCACAAGCGATCAGTAGATTACGTTGATTGACGGACATGCGTAACCATTGTGCAATCATGGAGCTGAATGCTGATGAGATCTGAATGATAGGACCTTCACGGCCAAGTGAACCACCAGTACCAATAGTGATAGCTGAAGCCAATGCTTTGACGATACTGACGATGCCACGAATTCTGCCACGTTTATGGTGAATAGCACTCATCACTTCCGGCACACCATGGCCCTTGGCTTCCGGAGCAAAATTTTTAATCAGCCAGATAACAACAATCCCACCCAGTACTGGGACAAAAATGATCATCCACCCTAATGGAGATTCAGGTGTGTGTTGGTTAGCATCATAGTTGGCAGATAGTTGGCCGAGGAACGCGAAGTTGTGGATCAGGCCAATTAACAGGCGAAAGCCCCATGCGGCAAAACCGGTCATGACACCGATTAGAGCAGAAACTAAAAACAGGCTCGACATGCGCCAGCTTCGTAAATGTGAGTCGTCCAAAAGATTATTCCTGAAAAATGATAAAAATTATGCCCTTACCAATATTAGATTATGAGCCGTTTTTATTCTGGATAGAGTTTTACTCATCCAGCTTGGTTTTTAATAATTGATTGATCTGCCCCGGGTTGGCCTTACCTCCGGTTTTCTTCATAATCTGTCCGACAAAGAACCCCATCACTTTGGTTTTACCCGCACGGTATTGTTCCACCTGAGCCGGGTTGGCTTCGAGCACCTCATTGACCAATGCTTCGAGTTCGCCGCTGTCACTCATCTGTTTAAGGCCTTCTTTTTCGATGATCTCGTCAGCGGAATTTCCTTTTCCTTCCCAGAGAGAGGCGAATACCTGTTTGGCGATTTTGCCGGAAATAGTGTTGTCTTTGATTCGTTGAACCAACTGGCCGAGTTGTTCGGCGCTGATCGGACTTTCGTTGATCGATTTATTTTCTTTGTTCAATGCCGCACTGAGTTCACCATTGATCCAGTTGGCGGTCAGTTTTGTTTCACCATCGGCTGCTTTTGTAGCGGTTTCAAAATAGTCGGCGAGTTCTCGATCCGCCGTGAGTAATCCAGCATCATAAGATGACAGGCCGATCTCTTCGATAAAGCGTTTTTTACGTGCATCGGGTAACTCGGGTAAAGTTGCCCGTACTTCGTTGATCAGCTCTTGTGTAACCTGAACCGGTAGCAGATCAGGATCCGGGAAATAGCGGTAGTCATTGGCTTCTTCTTTACTACGCATGGATCGGGTTTCATCTTTATCGGCATCGTAGAGCCGGGTTTCCTGCGTGATAGTACCGCCGGATTCGAGTACGTCGATCTGCCGTTCAACTTCATGGTTGATGGCCTTTTCGATATGACGGAAGGAGTTGATGTTTTTCAGTTCAGTACGTGTACCAAGTTCTTCCTGGCCTTTGGGCCGGATCGAGACATTCGCATCGCAGCGGAACGATCCTTCCTGCATGTTGCCATCACAGATACCGATGTAGCGTACGATGGAATGGATCTTCTTCATGTAAGCAACCGCTTCTTTGGCTGATCGCATGTCCGGTTCGGAGACGATTTCAAGCAAAGGTGTTCCAGCGCGATTCAGATCAATGCCCGTCATACCGTGATAATCTTCATGCAGTGATTTACCTGCATCTTCTTCCAGATGAGCGCGGGTAATACCCACGCGGATCGGCTTACCTTCTTCTACTTCAATTTCAGTAAAACCGGGGCCAATGATCGGTTTTTCAAACTGGCTGATTTGATAGCCTTTGGGCAGATCAGGATAGAAATAATTTTTGCGTGCGAAGACAGAAAACTCATCGATCTGTGCTTCGATGGCCAGACCAAATTTTACCGCCATACGCACCGCTTCTTTATTCAGTAC